>JAEUSO010000251.1 GCA_016788605.1 Candidatus Kapaibacterium sp.
AGTATTGCCGACGGTCGCCCAAAGTCATTCATGGAATTTGATGCTTCCGCTCCGTATGTGCTTCGGCAGTTCAGCGAAACATTGCGTCAGCTTCTTCAAAGCAACATAACATCAACCAACGCAGTGTTTCCGGTAGATAACCGTCTGAAAGAGCCGCTCCGAAAATCGTTTAGCGAAAGCATTTTTCACGAGGGACGCATTATGCTTGACGATAGGACGGGGCAGAAAAAACTACGTATGGAGGTTGATGGTATGAGTGTTCCGTATATCACATGGAGTGCGGGACAGAAGGAGTTTATGCCGCTCTTATTGGGATTCTATTGGTTATGTCCTCCGTCGAGTACGGCAAGAAGAAATAGTATATCGCACGTCGTCATTGAAGAACCCGAAATGGGGCTTCATCCTCAAGCAATACTTTCAGTCATCCTTCAGATATTGGATTTACTCTCAAGAGGGTACAAAGTGATTTTATCCACGCACTCGCCGGTCGTACTTGAGTTCGCATGGGCGTTTAGTATCTTGAAAAAAACAACATCAGATATCGCACCGTTATTTGAGTTATTCAATGTGCCTAAGGACGGACGGACAAAAAAAATTTTCGAGAATATTATCAAATCAAAAAAAATAACCACCTATTACTTCCACAGAACAAACGAAAAGGTTCACGCAAAAAATATATCATCCCTTGATGCCGGCAACGATGACAAAGCGATTTCGGAATGGGGGGGGATATCATCGTTTGCAACAACAGCCGCCGATATTGTTTCTAAGTATATCTCGAAAACATGAAACGTAAAACTCAAGGTGTTACATTTAAAAATGTCGTTGAAACGACTCCTGACATTGCTTCGGGCTATAAACCCGGTCTAACGGCATTGGGAGCGAATAGCAGTAAGGTTAAAGTCGTGAACAATTCTCTCATCAAAGGCAGTGTGGACATTGATACGTGCACAGCACACACGTATCCCAATGCCCATAGGTGGGATTATGTAATCGGGTATAAATCATCGGTCATTTTTGTCGAGGTTCATTCTGCCCATACTAGTGAGGTGAGCAGGGTACTTGACAAGTTGAAATGGTTAAAACAGTGGTTGAATTCATCAGCACCGGATCTGAAGAAGTTAGCCGATACCAAGCAGCCGTATGTGTGGATTCAATCAAAAGATTTTAAGATTCTTAGAACATCTATCCAGTACCGCCAAGCAGCTGAGAATGGCATTCTACCTAGAGCCAACTTAATACTTGACTAATTGAACCTTTCCACATCGCAGGCGAGTAAGAATGTGTAATTGAAGTAATAGCGAGAATTTCCTGAAATCGAAGTGTTCCTCACAGTGTTGAGATTTCACGCTCACTCCGCCTTTCCGCAGCATCGCGTATCTTCGCGCCGCCTGATTGCAAAACCGATTACGCATGGGCATAAGTTCACCGGCTGTGCAGGAAATCTCCTGCTGCATAGCGACACACATCACGGACGACGCAATGTACACGATTAAACTCCCCAACTTCGAGGGACCGCTCGACCTGCTCCTGTTTTTTATCAGGCGCGACGAGCTTGATGTCTATGATATTCCAATCGCCCGCATCACCAAAGAGTTTTTGGAATATATCCGGCTTATGCAACTCTTCGATCTTGAGCTTGCGGGTGAATTCATGGTGATGGCTTCCACACTGATGCAGATTAAAGCACACATGCTGCTGCCGAAGGAAGTGAACGAACACGGCGAAGAAATTGCCGGCGACGACCCCCGCGCCGAACTTGTGCAACAGCTTCTGCAATACACTCGGTTCAAGGAGGTTACGCCTGTGCTTGCACACCAAGCCGAGCATCAACGCTATGCGTATTACCGAAACCTCTTTGACCATGATGCAACCGACGGCGACCGCGAACCCTACAAAAACGCGACACTCTTCGACCTGCTTCGCGCATTTAAGCGTGCATTGGAGCGCACACCTGAACAGACAACCACCCACACGGTGCAGCTCTATTCCATCAGTATCGAAGAGCAAACGGATAACATTCGCGGATGGCTTGTTGGTGGGGCTGCGCGACTCAGTTTTGTCAATATCTGCATCGGAAAACCGCGCATCTACATTGTTGTTACATTTCTTGCAATCTTGGAAATGTCGAAGAACCAAATGATAATGATTGAGCAAACGGACAACTTCGACGACATCGTGATTCTGCCGTACGTCGAGGAGCAGATGGAAGAACAGACACTCGACGAAGTTCTTGACGGAAACAGCACGACCACACGTTAACTCAAAACGCACATCCCAATACCGAAACTTATGGCAACACCGTTATTTTTTACCCTCTCGCGCGAACGTCAGCGCACCACGCTCGAAGCACTCATCTTTGCAAGCGACGAGCCGATGACAATGAAAACGCTCTACAAAATTCTTGTTCTTGAAGAAGGCACAACCGACGACCCGCAGCCAGCACTGCCGCTGAATGGAACACACAGTGTGAATGGCGCAGCCAAACCGGACGGCGAACATTCCTCACCGGATTCCGATGAAATGAACGGGCTTCCTCAACGCCGCAACCTGCCCGACGGGAAAGCACTCGCAAAACTTGTGGAAGAGCTTACCGAAAGTATCAATGACGAACTGTTTGCCACGGGGCGACCGTACCGAATCGTCCGCATAGCAGGCGGTTATCAATTTGCCACCGTTGCCGAGTATGGCGAATACGTTGCGCGGCTTGTGAAGAGTAAAACAAAACGCCGCCTCTCGCAAGCGGCATTAGAAGTACTTGCCATCATCGCTTACAAGCAGCCCGTTACAAAACCAGAGATAGAAAGTATCCGTGGTATCAACTCCAACGAGGTGATTAACGCATTGGTGGAAAAAGAACTCGTGACCATCACCGGACGCAGTGAGGCGGTGGGTAAACCCCTTCTCTACGGGACGACCGACGAGTTTCTCCGAACCTTCGGCTTGCATTCGCTGGACGACCTGCCGCGCTTGCGCGAGTTGGACGACCTCTTCCAAAACAAAGCGCGTGAATTGGCAAGCGAGATTGACATTTCCGTGAAGACAAGCTCTGACGACATCATCGAAAAAGTACAATCCATGATTGATAACGAGCAATCGCTTGCAGAGTATCAACCCGGCGACATTCCCGCCGAACCGCATAGTTCTGACGAGGCATCAGAATCCCTTGAACCCGCACCAGATGACGCTTCCGCAGACACATAGCATTTTTGGCAAGGTCATTGCCGTACCTGTGGTATTGTCTATCAATACACAGTCATATCATGGCGGGAACAGTCACATCACGGATGAACGCAGCAACGGTGACACAGCAGCGCGGCGTTGCTCCACGCATAGTATTTCTTTCAGCACTGATGCTTTTCTGTATTGTTGCATTCGAAGCATGTTCATCATCCATGCGATTTAGCAGTGTGCGTACAAGTAGTGGAACACCATCGGTAACTGCGGCGCAATCAGGCGGCTCGCAGCAGCAGGGAGTGCCTGTTCCGTCGGGAACAATCATTCGCGGCATGGCATCCTATTACGGCGATGAATTTGAAGGACGTCTCACGTCGAACGGCGAAGTATTCAGCCAACAGTTGCTGACAGCCGCTCATAAAACGTTACCCTTCGGAACAAAACTCAAAGTCACGAACTCAAAAACCAAACGCTCGGTATTCGTCCGTGTTAACGACCGCGGTCCGTTTGTTGAAGGACGTGTGTTGGACCTCTCGCGGTATGCCGCTGAAAAGCTGGATATGGTCGGCGACGGCGTTGCGCCGGTCACAATAGTAGTGATGGAATAAACTCAATCGCACGGATGCGAAACACCAATGAAAATCAAACGGAAAAAACGTATGAATAATGCTGAACACAATGAAGTGGCAACCGTATATGCGGTCTATGTCATGGCGAACTCTATCATGGCGGTGCATATCGCTATCTCGGACGATTTACAGAGGAGTGTGGAGCAGCATAAGCATAACGCCGACCCCCATAGCTTTACAACACGCTTTGGTATTCACAACCTTGTGTACTACGAACTCTACACAACACAAAACAGTGCGCGAAACCGTGAGGTAAAACTCAAGGCAATGGCGAAGAACGAACTCCTTGATCTTGTTCGTAAAATGAATCCCGAACTTACGTGTATCTACGAACGTTTCCTTGCTGGCGACACACCAGCAGTAATGGAAAAAGAGTTGAAGGGTAAGAAGAATACACGTCGGTCAAAGAAGTCGGTCACGGATTCTTCGCGCATGGTCAGTTTGCGCTCGCTTCGCGGAAGCGACTGGTAGGGTGTAGTGGCACTGCATAGTGTCTTTACATGAGTTCGCCCTCTATTTGTGTCATTAATAAATTATCTTTCACGTTTCACTTTTAGAACTGATATACGTTTATCATAAACCACGGGTATCATCAATATACTGCGAGTATTGAATTCCATCATTTCGTATCAAGCACGACTTCAACAGTCCGGCAGTAAAAACGCCCTTCGGGAGTTGAGTTATCATAGAGTGAACTGTTTGGTTCGGCGGAGATGGTTGCATCGGTTGTGCCGAGAGCTGCCGCTGTGCTGCGAGCGCGTTCTGTTGCAAGCGCACGGTTTGTGTTCATATCGCCTGTGCGGTCGGTATGTCCGGTAACTGCAATGCGTGTTCCGGACTTGAGCGTTTTCTTTAATTGTGCTACCAATGCAGCATCATCACTACCAAGTTGGGCAGAGCGGACATAGAACAAAATGAGGTTGAGTTTGTTACGGTTACGTTGCGGAAGCTGTGTTGCGCCTTCTGCTCGTGCAGTACGTGTGATTCCAATACGGCTGCTGCTGCGGATAATGTAACCGCTTGCCGTGGTCAGGTCGGCGACCGCATCAATACTGCCGCCGCGTTCCTTCAAACCGTTTAACAATGCAAAGTTCAATTGAATAGCCGAGTCGGTGCGTGCTGATGCCGAAGTGTAGAGTGTGCGTCCGTCTTGGAGCACACGGAGTTGCCATACATTACCCGATGATTCCGGGCTGGTTTGCAGTGTCGCTGTCATTCCCGTTGTGCTGAATGCAAGCGTTGTATCGCTGATAATGACAGGCGCAAGAAGTGTTGTGTCATCCGTCGAAAACTCAACGCGGCGGTTCTCTGCCATTCCATCGGATGTGGTTGTGTTCGATGCAATGTCGGGCAGCGTTCTGCTTCGTAAACGGATGCG
>JAEUSO010000252.1 GCA_016788605.1 Candidatus Kapaibacterium sp.
TAATGATATATGTGCAGTACAAAGTGCAATCATGGTATGTCCGATGTGATTGTGGGTGTTAGCGTTCGTATTCATGAGTTTCGCTATTGACACCATACGATGCTACAATGTTTAATCATACAAAAAATCTAAACAATAATCATGCTGTCCCTTCAATTGGATACACGAATTTTGCAAGGATAGACAACAACGTAGTCAATAAAACGACAAAACCCGAATGGTCATACTGCATATTATTGACACACTACGCCGAGGCGGCACGGAAATCTTATTGCTCGATACCTGTATTGAGTTACGAGAATTGAAGCATACTTCAATAGTGTATTGTTCTGAAGAGAGTCCGATGGTTAATGAATTTCGTGAAAACGGCATACAAGTCATTGTTCAGAAACGGACGAGAAGTATTGACCTTCAGTATTTACGGCGACTGCGTGAGATTGTACTGCAAGAAGGTGTGGATATAGTTCATTGCCATCAAAGTTTAGGTACATTCTATGCCCTTATCGTTTTATTCAAACGTGTACCTATAGTATCAACAATTCACTCTTTATCACCAAAACTTCACCACCGATTACTCAATTCATTAGTTATACGATTGAGCACAGCCAATATACTTGTATCATCAAGTGTGCGATCTGCGATTCAACGTATGTTATGGTTACAAAATATTCCCAATGAGTTTGTTGTCTATAACGGTATATCATCCAAGCGACTACAAGATGTATCGCTAAATACACTACGTGATGAATTGTCTATATCGGACTCAGATGTGCTTCTTGGTATGATTGGTAATTTTTATTATGTGAAAGATCAACTCACAGTATGCAAAGCTGTAAATGAGTTACACATTCGAGGGGTTAAGGTACACTGTGTGTTTGTTGGGCATGGTGACAGGAACTCTAATGAATATGTTCAATGTGAATCATACATTCAAGATAATGAACTTGAACACTATGTTCATTTTTTAGGTGAACGACAAGACATTGTCAGAATATTACGGTCGTTAGATCTCTTTGTATTTTCCACGAACAGTGATACGTTCGGTATAGCACTCATAGAAGCAATGATGCTTGGTATTCCAAGCATTGCCAGTGATATTGAGGTAATGAGGGAAATCACCTGTAATGGTTTGTATGCACCACTGTTTGAAAGGAAGAATTACGAACAAGCGGCAGATTGTATCCACGATGCTATTTCAAATACTGAGAAATCACAACAACGCGCAATATCAGCATGTGCATATGTTAAATCAGAATTTACGATTGAGCGACATGTTCAGCGTATGTTGGATGTATATCACGAATCGGTTGAGTACCACTCTCGGAAGAAATAAAAAACGTTTGAGATGAATTGTATGAATGAAATATATGCTTAATCGTCGTTTGGCTTCTTGTTGATGATTGTGAATATGACAATGAGTGGTATGCATATAATACGAGGGAAATGGTTCGGCGATTTGGAGCGATGGCAGAGAAATCTGTATGTATTGTGGTTGGCTCAATTCATTGCTATGGCTGGGATGAGTGCTTGTGTGCCGTTTTTACCAATATTCATCAAAGAACTTGGTGTGTCTGATAAAGCGCTCGCACAACAATGGAGCGGATTCGTCTTCTCCGGTCCATTCCTTGTGTCCTTTCTAACAACGCCGTTCTGGTCGGCATTGGGCGATAGATTCAGCCGTAAATTATTAGTGTTACGAGCCGTGATAGGGTTGAGTATTTCCATGGTATGTATGGGATATTCCCACAGTGTGGAGGAGCTGTTGATGTGGCGGATTATTCAAGGCGCAGTAAGTGGCTTTGTCGCAGCGAACCTCTCGTTTGTCAGTGCGGAAACACCAAGCGAAAATGTCGGTTATGCAATCGGAGTTATGCAGACATCCCAGAACGCCGGCGCAATACTCGGACCGTTCATCGGCGGCGCACTTTCTCATGCTGTTGGAATGCGACCTGTGTTTTGGATTGTAGGTGGATTAGCATCTGTTAGTGCTGCTCTTGTTGCATTATTTGTACTAGAAACCCACTCGGCTTCAACAAAGGTTTCATCATCATCCGTCCGGTCGAATCTCGTTTATGCTTTTAGGCAAAAGGATATTCTGTTGATTCTTGCGTTGATGGTAGTCAGCCAAATGAGCATTGTATTCACAACCCCGTTGTTTCCATATTATTTGGAGGAACTCGGTACATCTGCGGATTGGCTTTCGCTAGCCACCGGAGCATTTGTTGGAATTGTAGGTGTGAACAGTTTGATTTTTACGCCGCGATGGGGGAGGAGAAACGATAAAAAAGGGTATCGTAAAACAATAAAGGTAACAGCAGCAGTTGTAGGTATTGTGACTATTATTCAAGCATTTGCAGTAGATGCGTTGACACTTTTGATACTCCGTTTTGTGATTGGAGTATTTATTGGCGGTGTTGTTCCAAGTTTGAGTACGGCGTTAAGTAAAATCAGTCCTAAAGAAATTCGAGGGGGTATTATGGGATTTGCAGCTAGTGCTATGCTCTTAGGCAATTTGCTGTCACCGCCTGTAAGCGGGATGATAAGTCCATACATCGGAATACGTTGGTGTTTTGCGATTGCAGGAATACTTATGCTTGTCGTTTCGGTCGCTTCAATGTTTTTACGGGATGTCGTAGTAGAACAACGGGAACGGGAGGTTGTGATACAGCAGCATGAAATCGAAGAATAATGGGTTTGCAGACATGAAAAAAGTAAATCACGTTTGGTGAAACTGAACTTCCGAGTATTTTCGCGGCGCATTTTAATACTTTGAAATGCAAACGGAGTGTAGCGCAGCCCGGTAGCGCACTTGCATGGGGTGCAAGGGGTCGTGAGTTCGAATCTCGCCACTCCGACCAATCAACCTCGCATCCATGAAAGGTGCGAGGTTTTTTTATTGTACGCCCACGTAGAGTAAAAAAAACTGCAATTATCATACGTAGAAAAATTAGATTGAACAAAGCTGGAACAGATATAGCTCAATAAACTGTTTATCTTTGCGAGTAACTTTATTGCGACCATACTAACGATTATTAAACAAACGAACATCACTTCGCGGAGAAACAATGTACACAGCACCTCATATCGTTATACCGCAAATCAAGGATTTGCATAAGATAGATGTCTATGAAGCTAACGGCGGCTATGGCGCGTACCGGAAAATCCTCGGTATGACACCTGATGCCGTCATAGACGAAGTCAAGAAATCCGGCTTGCGCGGAAGAGGCGGCGCGTGTTTTTCCACCGGAATGAAATGGAGCTTCATGCCCAAAGGCAATGATAAGCCCAAGTATTTGGTAATCAATGGCGATGAATCCGAACCTGGGTCGTTCAAAGACCGTCAGATTCTCGAATACAATCCCCACCAACTCATCGAGGGTATTCTCATTGCAGGTTATGCAATGGGTATAAAATCCGCATTCATCTACATTCGTGGTGAATACCACAAGTGGGTGAAGATTATGCAAACTGCTGTTGATGAAGCATACGCAAAGGGGTATATCGGCGAGAAGATGAAGTCGGTGTTCGGCGGTGATTATACTATGGAGATTGTTGTTCATAAAGGCGCTGGCGCATATGTCTGCGGCGAGGAAACAGCAATGATGAGTTCATTAGAAGGCGACCGGGGATACCCACGCTTCAAGCCGCCGTTTCCTGCGAATAAAGGTCTTTGGGGAATGCCCACAACAATTAATAATGTTGAGACACTGGCAACAGTACCACCCATAATTTCGATGGGTTC
This sequence comes from Candidatus Kapaibacterium sp., assembly GCA_016788605.1. Taxonomy (GTDB): domain Bacteria; phylum Bacteroidota; class Ignavibacteria; order Kapaibacteriales; family NICIL-2; genus JAEUSO01. The sequence goes on from JAEUSO010000252.1 coordinate 3,743, forward strand.
ACATGCATATTCACAAATTGGTGCGGTGGGTCATTGCGGTACCTTACTCTACGGATTAAGCGGGCATCTGAACAAACCCGGAGTATATGAGTTACCGACGGATGTCCTGTTGACAGATCTTATTTACAAGTATGGCGGCGGCGTTCCGGGCAACAAGAAGGTTAAGGCAGTGATTCCCGGCGGTTCATCCATGCCACCGCTGCATGGCGATGAAATTGAGGGAGTTGTCATGAATAATGAGGCGCTAAAGGCATATAAGACATTCATTGGTACCGGTGGTGTGATGGTTATGGATGAGGATACGGATATTCCAAAATTACTATTGCGAATTGTCCATTTTTATCACCATGAGTCATGCGGACAATGCACTCCTTGCCGCGAGGGATGCGGCTGGATGGAAAAATTGCTGAAGCGCATTGTTAAAGGTGATGCAACAACAGAAGACATTGACTTACTAATGAGTGTTGCAAACAATATTGATGGCAATACTATTTGTGCGCTCGGTGAAGCTGCTGCGTGGCCAGTTCAAGGGTTTCTGCGGAAATTCCGTTCTGAATTTGAAGCTAAAGTCAAGACAAACCGCTCATTCATCCCTCTTAATGTAGTGCATGGTCGCCGCGCTTCAGCCGACACTCTGTTGCCTGCATAATGGAGCAATTACATTGGTTTTAAGCCGCATTCCAACTCGAGTGCGGCTTTTTTTTATACTAATCACAAATGCATATCATTATATCATGCGGTGATATTGAAGGGATTGGTCTTGAATGCCTTTTCGCTGCCATAACGCGGAATGAACATACCTGTTCATTAACAGTGGAGCATACCCTGTCAATAGCTGTTAATGATGAATCCTTGAACCAGTGCATTGACTTGTTGCCATCTGTTCGGTGTAAGGTGACGAATAATTCCATACAATTCCATAATGGCACTGTTCTCAACATTATTCCATGTCAGACACATGCTCTGCCTCGATGGAATGGACCCACAGGTGATTCCACTCGACTTGCTATTGAATCTCTTGAAGTTGCAGCAGATTACCTGAAGTCAGGTAGGGCAGATGCAGTTCTCACACTTCCGATTGCAAAAGACACAATGCAAGATGCGGGTTGGCATTTTCCCGGACAGACAGAGTTCTTCGCCTCGGTTGCGGGTGTGAGCCGACCAATGATGATTCTATTTTCCGGTTCTGTTCGTGTTGCATTAGCTACTATTCATATTCCGATATCGAAGGTCTCTGAATCTCTATCGGTAAATGGTATTTCTGATTCAGTTACGCTGCTTGCAAAAACTTTGACAAGGGATTTTGGAATTGCGTCGCCGCGTATAGCGGTTCTTGGAGTGAACCCACATGCAGGCGAGCAGGGAACAATAGGTACTGAGGAACGTGATATTCTTATACCTGCTGTTGATAGTGTAAGAAAAGAAGGGATAGAT
>JAEUSO010000253.1 GCA_016788605.1 Candidatus Kapaibacterium sp.
ATCGGAGGTGGCATATGAACCCGTCCGGTAATCGGCTCGAAATCGAAGATGGAAAACGCAACAGGATAACAAAATCCGTCCCATCCCACAACATCGAAAGGATGTGTTCCATAGGTGTACGGATACACTAAGCCATTCTTCTTGATTCGTAGTTCGAAGTCCCCCTTCTCATCATGCGTTATCAGATTTTCGGGTACTCTAAAATCACGCTCACAGTACGGTGAGTGCTCAAGCAGTTGTCCGTTCTCATTTCTGTAACGGCGCGGTATTCGTATCGGTGTGAACGACTCTACAATCAGCAGATGATTATCCGTTGTCTCAAAATGCAGTTGGTATGTTGTGCCACGTGGAATAATGAGATAGTCGCCATATTCAAAATCAATCGAGCCGTACACTGTGTGCAACGTACCCGTCCCTTTGTGAACGAAGAGCATTTCATCTGCATCCGCGTTCTTGAAAAAGTACCCGGTCATTGACGCAGTTGGTCCAGCAAGACCGATATGCAAGTCATTATTTACAAACAGGACTTTTCTGCTTTCAAGATAGTCGGCATCCGGTTCAATCTTGAACCCTTGAAAACTGAGTGCCTTCATATTGTTGTGAATAGCGATGTCCGGTCGGACCGAAAAAGGTTCACGTGCATCCCGTACAATAGTTGGAGGTGAAACATGATACAACAATGTTGAAGCCCCGGAAAAACCTTGAGTCCCAAACAGTTCTTCGTGATAGAGTGAACCGTTCGGCTGGCGAAACACTGTATGTCGTTTGTGCGGGATGGAACCCACTTGTTTATACATAATCATTTGGTACTGCAACTGGCGATTGTGAAACAAGTATTTCTATGCGATGCAATATAAGACAATTTTGTCTTTTGATAAACATCCACAAAATACTATCGCAGGTCACGTAATGTCTAACCATGATAATCCTACTGTTTCAGAATTATCTTTGTATAGGTAACTACGCTATGTACTTCAACGATATGACTTATGCTACATGGAGTTGCCGTACAACAGAAATTGGAATGTATTGAAGAAGTCCGAAACGGAGCTAACTGGTTTTATTGGATTGCAGGACTTTCGATTGTGAACACCCTTTTCACGCTTTCCGGATCGGACCATAGCTTTGCAGCGGGTCTTGGATTAACGTCATTTTTAGATGCATCCGTTGCAATAATTTTTCCGGCGAGTACGGCAGCACTTGCTATCGAGATAACCGTCTCCGTTGCTATCGTTGTGTTCTGGCTGTTTCTCGGTTTGCGTGCAAACAAGTTTGATAGTTGGGCATTTGTCGTCGGTATGATTTTCTATGGCATTGACCTGTTTATCGTGTTGTATCTATAAATGTGGCTCAGTATGCTCATCCACGCTTTCGCGCTCTATAAGATGTACGAAGGATTTACCGCAGTGAACAAGTATGAAGAACTTGTTGAACAATTTCCAGAAGAGAATAATCTTATCTTTGGAGAATCCGCTACTACCCCACAAGTTGCAGAATAGCATCCGCAGTATCATCTGCTGATTTTGGTTTGCCACACAGTTTCATTGCCTCTGCCATTGCCTCACGCTGTTGTGTATTGTGGAGAAGATGTAGCGCAGTCGGTATCAGTTGCGCCAACGTATCGCCGTCACGAATCATTAATGCGGCACCGCGATCGACAAGTGAACGGGCATTGTGTTCCTGCTCATTATTTGCTGCATACGGATAAGGAACAAGCACTGCGGGCTTACCGACTACACCAAGTTCTGCAACTGTTCCCCCACCAGAACGGCAGATAACAAGATCCGCCGCCGAATATGCTTCTGCCATATCTGTAATAAACTGCATTGAATGGATGGAATTTGGTATCTGTGCTGAATGTGTGAAATTCTTACCGGTTTGCCATAACACTTGTATTCCGGCTTCATGGAGTTGTTGCAGCGAGGATTCAACGGCGGTATTAATCGAGCGCGCACCTAATGAACCGCCAAAAACCAATAGTGTTGTCTTCTGCTCATCCAATCCAAAATGCTTTCGCGCTTGACTCTGTGTCATCGTCTTTTGAAAATTCTGCCGTATTGGATTACCCAAGACGTGTACAACGCGACGCGCTTTTTCTGATAATACCTTTTTCACATCATCAAATGCGGCTATAATGAGTGATGCCTTGTCAGCAAGTACGCGGTTTGCTTTACCGGGAATTGCATTCGATTCAATGAGTACTATCGGTACTCCTTTATGTGCTGCCGCCATCGCCAATGGATAGCTTACATACGTACCCGCGCACAGCACCACATCAGGTTTTTTGTCAGAAATCAGTGAGCGCATTGTTACATACGCACGCAGCAAACGAAAAGGCAGCATGTAGGTATCCACCGAACGCAACCCCTTGTATCCGGTTATGGTTAATCCAACAAACGGGTATCCTAAGGACGGGACAACATCCGCCTCCATCCTCGCTTTGTTCCCTGTAAAAATCACATCACAAGAGCAACGTTGTTGCAAGCGTTCTATCACAGCAATTGCAGGAAATAAATCACCTCCCGTACCACCGGCTGCTACTATAATGCGTAGTGTCTTCTTCGTATTCATTCTCTTCCTCAACGAATTGTGTATCGGAAATTTACTGATAATGAGGCAGTGGAAAATACACGTGGAAAAATAATACCGAACCGCAATCGTTACCCGAATACAAAATCAATCAAAAGCTGCATAGTAAATGTATAAGAAGCAAACTTTACACTATTCTGTTTTGATTGATATGCTAAATTTGAATGAACGATGCGCGGTGTTTTTTCCTGATGCCGATTATTATCATATCAACCCGCGTTGCACCTTGTCTCATTATCACAACTGCACGGAGTTCTATAGAAGAATTGCTACATAATTAACGCAGCAGGACGCTGCATATCTCATCACACATTATAGGGTTGGGCGGGAGCAACGGGTTTGGTAAGAATACCACCATACCGCTAATAGGACGTACCGCTGTAGCAAACGTGCATGACGATACATAATCGCGTCATAACAACCACTCTTCTTCTCAGTGCGGGCATTGTGCTTTTTGTCGCCGTACCGAGGGGTCATGCCCATTACCGTGTGAGTTTGGCAAGAACTGCGTCGCGTTCGGTGACAATACGTGCGTTTGAATATGCCTTGCAAAAAAGTGTAGCAGAGTCATTTACACGTTTCGCTCCGCCGGGTGTGTTGCAAATGTCGTATTTCACGAAGCTCGATGAATTCGGGTCGGATTCCATACCGCCGCCGCCTGCTACCAAAGCATCACTCGTTACTCCGTTGCCTCAAGTTGGGCGAAGCACCAGCCAATCAAAATTCGATGCCGCCCGCTATAAACTGCCAACCGGTTTGCAAATCTTGCAAACGATTGACAGCACTGGCTCGCGGGTTCGCGTGCAGGAGCGGATTGACAGCATAACGATTGGTGTACCAAAATCAATCTCTCTCGACCAATATCTTGCAGAACGGCGCGAGAATATCAGCAAAAAGGTTTGGGATTCATTGATAACTGTCTATGACTTGAAAAAAGCAATGAGTGGTGACCAACTCTCCAAGCTGCTTAGTCAGGCAACCAACGTGGCAATTCCGCTTCCGCCAAATCCTCTCACAAGCATCTTCGGGAAACCGGAAATCAGCATTAATGTCAATGGCGAAGTAAATGTACGAGGTGGTTGGCGTTGGGATTCGCAAAATCTTGGTGCATCGTCTGCTTTCGGTCAATCGCAATCCTCGCCAATCTTCACCCAGGATATTCAAATCAATGTGAGCGGGCGCATCGGCGATAAACTTCGCCTTGGCACCGATTGGAGTACGCGCCGTCAATTCGAGTTCGACAACCGCTTCCGTATCGGGTATGATGGGTATGATGACGATATCATCAAGAAAGTGGAACTCGGCAACGTGCAGATGCAGAACAATTCAGCATTCATCAGTTCTTCGCAAGCATTGTTTGGCGTTCGCGCCGATTTCCAATTCGGACCATTGTTCCTAAAATCCATCGCTTCTCAGCGGCGCGGCGAGCGGCGTTTTGTGAATGTGAACGGCGGCTCGTCACGGACAAGGTTTGTTCTGCGCGGCTACGACTATGCACAGAATCACTTCTTCCTTGATACTGTCTATAAGCCATTGTACCGCAACTACTGGCGAAACACTGTGCCTGTTGTGACAATCGTCCCTTCGCTTGTAATTAAGGGCTTGGAAGTGTATGAAAGTTCCGGCGATGTGCAAGACCAAGCGGTGGGCGGCGTTGAAGTGATTGCCTATGCAGAGCTGAACCCGATTCGTCGTGGCTTACGCGAGTTTTATCCTGCGGCGCTTAAGGCACCGGATGTGAAAATAGAGGCAGGTAAAGTCGAGCGCGGTCGCTTTTTACGACTGCCGGAAAGCAGGTTCACATTTGATGCGAACTTAGGGACAATCTCAATTTTGAATATGCGCCGCGATAGAACATATGCCGTTGCCTATCGCACCGAAGGTGCTTCAAATTCTGTTGACGACGACCTTTACACCGGAACGATGACAGAAGGTGGCGCAAAGGACAAGGATACATTGATTTTGAAACTGATGTACCGACCGAATTTGCAACCCGGTTTCAGAAGTTTGTGGGCGCGCCAGATGCGGAATATTTATTTCATCAATGCCACCAATGTCAATCCCACCGACGCACGAATCAATGTCTTTTACTTGCGTACCAATAATGACTCGACCGATGTTTTAGAAGGTGCAAGCGAGAAAATCGTAACTGCGCTTGGCGTGGACAGGGTGAATAACGGATCGGGACAAACACCTCCCGACGGTGTGTTCGACTTTATCGGTGCGGCGGGTGCGCCAACAAACAATCCGAATCCGGGCGGTGGAAATCAAGGAACTGTATCAGCAAATGCGGGTACAGGTCCCAACCTTGCAGGTGGAAGTCCATATTTCAATCCGCAACGAGGTGAGATTACGTTTCCGTCACTCGAGCCATTCCGCGAGGGTCTCGACACCGCGTTTGCACGGCGCGGGAACATTGGCGCGGCGCGGCAATTCTATTTCAGTTCAATCTACGATAATCAAGTTGAGTTAGCCCGCCAGCAAACAGCACAAGACCGCTGGCTCATTGTGGGCGAAGTGCAAGGACAGTTACAAGGTCGGATTCCACTCGGATTTAACATTGCACCCGGTAGTGTTCGCGTGC
>JAEUSO010000254.1 GCA_016788605.1 Candidatus Kapaibacterium sp.
GGTGCAAGAAGCGTGACAACGGCAAACATGGCAAAGCCCGTGAGCATGGAGATTCCCGTGGTGCGGATTGCGCCGTATTGCAACGAGAGCGAGCGACCCAGCACGGTGTAGAGCGACCACGACAAACTTGCACAGAGTTCGATGGCGTTGCCAAGCAGGTATTCGGGTGATGTGGCGATGCCTTTCTCGAAGAGGACGATGCTTGTTCCGGCAAAGGCAATGCAAATGCCGAGTAACATGTTTTTGCCTAAGCGTTCGCCGAAGAACAGCGCGCCCAGCAGTGCCACAAATGCAGGCGAGAGCGCGTAGGCAAGCGAAGCGTTAGCAGGGGTGGTGTAACGTAATCCCCAGACGAACATCAGTTGGTTGAGCGGCATATTGACCAAGCCAAGCCAGAGGTACCGTTTCCAGTCGGCGCGGGCAATAGGTGTTGTGTCGGTTTTTTGCCACCACAGCCACGCTCCGTAGAGCAACACCGAAAACGCCCCGCGATAGAACACCACATTGACGGGGTGCATGGTCATTACCACATTCTTGGCAAAGATGTGGGTGCTTGACGCAATGAGTTGCTGAATCACAAACAGGATGTATATCTGCATTGGCGGGCTGCGGCGGTTGCCGTATGGGTATGGTTGGGGGTTCGGTTGCGGGCGCAATTTGTGCCGCAAGTTACAATCCCGCTGCAATCCGCTCCGCAAATGGCTTGTATATTGCACACATCATGGAATCATCTATTATCACAAAAACACCATGACCCGAATAGAAGGAACACTGAACGCGGCTGGGTTGCGCGTTGCCATCGTTGCCACCCGTTGGAACGATTTTATTGTGAACCGTTTGCTCGACGGCGCAACGGACGCACTTCGCCGGCACGGCGCGGACGAGAACGACATCACCATAGCATACTGCCCGGGCGCATACGAGATACCGCTTGTTGTTTCGGAGCTTGCCATGACGAAGAACTACGACGCGGTGATAGCACTTGGATGTGTGATTCGCGGAGCCACAGCACATTTTGAGTATGTGGCGGGCGCGGCGGCAACCGGTATCGCTTCGGCAATGAACCAAAGCCGTGTCCCGTGCCTCTTCGGCGTGCTGACCACCGACACCATCGAGCAAGCAATCGAGCGAGCGGGAACGAAAGCCGGAAACAAAGGATTCGAGTGCGCTGTTGCTGCAATCGAGATGGCAACGCTTATGAAATCCATCCGCCGGTAAATAACCCGATAAATAACATTACGCAGCGAAACGTCGTGCATGTTCCTGCATCCGCTGTAACAGAGTATTCAAAATTCAACAACCAATATCCCACAGCCATTGACCATTGGTACGATTCGTAATAACCGATTTGTGGTACAACATTCCTCTATTCTTATGAACACAACATCTGTGATGAATCGCCATGCTGCGGGTCTGATTTCCGCCGTTGCCGCATTGCTCCTTTGCGCCGCCTCGCTGTGCGCGCAGGATATTTCCAAGCAGTTCCAGCTTACCAACTGGACTACCCACACTTCGATGATCGGTGTGCGTGGTGTTTGCACCGACGCAGCAGGTCGCTACTGGGTGGCAACCAATGGCGGGGTCTATGCAGCCGACACTAAATCCAACACCTTTACCGAATACCGCAACCAGAACGCGCTGCGCTCGCTTGATGTAATGAGCATTGCCTACAATGCCGAGCGCAACGAGATATTCACAGGAAGTTTCGACGGGAAGATTCAGGTGTTCTCGTTTGCCGACAGCGCGTGGTACATTGTGTCGGATATCGAGCAATCCACCGAACAATACCCGAAGCGCAGCATCAACGACATCGCCTTTCGCGGCAACCGCGCCTACCTTGCCACCGACTTCGGCATTGTGGTCTATGATATGCCGCGCCGCGTGTTTATCGAGGTGATTGACCTGATTGCCGATATGCAGCCCAAAACCGCCGTCCGCAAAATTTTGCTCACGGGCGATTCCATCATTGCCGCCACCGATGCAGGCGTTGTGATGCGTGATATTGATACGAGGCAGAACTCAACCATGCGCGAGCCGCAAAAGTGGATTCGGCTGACCCCGCCCGCGCAGACCACCATTCTCAAATTCACATCGCTAGCCATTGCCCAAGGCGGGACGCTGTTTGCATCAACACCGGCAGCTATCTACCGGCGCAGCGGCACGACGCTTCAAGCTGTGTTCACATCGCCCGATGTAAATCTTAACATCCAATCGCTCTCGGTCGGTAACGACACGCTCTATTACGCAATGCAAGACAGAATAGCGGCATTAGACGGCGCACGGCTTACCCTGCCCACGCCATCGCCGATAGCATTGCACGCCCATATTGCCAAGCCGGGCGGCGGAACACAATTCGCCGTTGTGTATTCAGTGGAAGGTCTTGCGTTTCCTTCGTCGTCGGGTGTGCAGTTTATCGTGCCGCGCAGCCCATCTACCAACCGCGTTTTTGATGTAACGGTTGATGCCGACAACAACGTATGGTTTGTTACGGCGGGTAGTGGTGGCGATGGACAAGGCATCTCGTGCCTTACGCCGGGCGGGTGGATAAACCTCAGCTATGCCTCGACGGGCAAGCGGTTGCTCACCGATTCCTACATCCGCATCAATGCAATGCGGAACGGTGATGTGTGGGCTTCGTCGTGGGGCGCGGGCATGATGCGCTGCCGCGTGGTGAATCAGGATTCCATCAGTTTCGAGAATTTCAATAGCAATAACACGCCGCTTCGCGGATTCCAGAACAACCCTCTTTATACGGTGGTGGGCGAATCAACATCCGATACACGCGGCAACACATGGATAGCGCAATTCGGTAACTTTATTGACAACGGTCCGCACATCATCATGCGCGACAAGACGGGCGCGTTTCGCGGCTACACCTATCCCGGCAATCCGTCCTCGTTGCGAAATTTTATGCGGATACAAGTGGACGCGAACAACACGAAATGGCTGGCATCCCTTGGCGGTGCAACAAGCGGTTCGGGGCTGATGTATTTCAACGAGCGCAACACACCCGACGACCAAAGCGACGACGTATGGGGATTTCTAAATACTTCGAACTCCGCACTTGCCACCAACGACCTGAATGCACTTGCCACCGATAAAAACGGTTTGGTGTGGATAGGCACAGTGAGCAACGGCATCTATGTTATCTTTTCTCCGGCAGTTGCGCTATCGGGTAAAACTCCCACGGTGCGTTCACTCACACAGCTCCGCAATCAAGTGATAAACGATATTGCGGTGGATGCGCTGAACCAAAAGTGGGTTGCCACCAACAGCGGCGTGTGGGTGCTGAACGAAGACGGCACGGAAATCATAGCGCATATCACCACAAAGGACTATCCCGCGCTGCTGAGCGACGAAGTGAAGTGCATCGCCATCAACGATAACACAGGCGAGGTTTGGATTGGCACGCTGCAAGGATTGAACTCGGTCAGCACGCTCTCGCTTAGGGCGGCGGCGGAATTCGACCTGACGGTGTATCCCACGCCGTATATCCCCGACGGTAGCACGCAACTCGTGATTGACGGCATCGAACCCGACGCGCAAATCCGCATTGTCACGATTGACGGCGCATTAGTGCGAACGATTGATACCAAAAGCCGCCGCGCCGTATGGGACGGACTCGATGAAAACGGAACGGTGGTATCGAGCGGTGTGTATGGTGTCCTTGTTGTTTCCCGCGAGAATGCCCGCGCATCGGCTGCAAAAATTCTCGTCAAGCGTCAATAGTCCCGCCCGCCAATGCTCTTGCTTCATGATGCCATTTGTGCACTTACCACCCCGCCCGGAGTTTCGGGCATTGCCGTTGTGCGCCTAAGCGGCGAAGGGATATTCGATATTGCCGCGCAATGCTTCCGCTCGAAAACACCGCTTGCCGACGTACCGTCGCATACGATTCACTACGGCACGTGGCGCATCGGCACTGAGGCGGTTGATACCGTTACCGTAGCCGTATTCCGCGCACCTGCGTCCTACACCGGCGACGACACATTAGAAATCAGTTGCCACGGCGGATACTTTGTGGCGCAGCAGATTCTTAGCTCGCTTTGTGCGGGCGGCGCACGCATCGCCGAGCCGGGCGAGTTCACCAAACGCGCCTTTCTGAACGGCAAAATGGATTTAACACAAGTCGAGTCCGTTGCCGAGATTATTCATGCTGCATCTACAAGCGGCTCGCAGATTGCCGCACGCCAGCTTACCGGCTCGCTCAAGCGCAGCGTGGAAGAGTTACGGTCGCGGCTTATCCGCACATGCAGTTTGCTGGAACTTGAACTTGATTTCGCCCACGAGGATATTGAGTTCACCGACCGCAGCGAGATAAACACCCTCTTGGACGACTGCCTGCGGTTTTGCCACACGGTGCGGCAGACATACCACGCAACCGAACTCATAAAAAACGGATTTAAGATTGGGTTGATGGGATTCCCGAATGCGGGCAAGTCCACACTGTTCAACATGCTGGTTGGAAGGGAGCGCGCCATTACCAATCCCACACCCGGCACCACACGCGATTACTTGGAAGACGCATTTGAAGTGAACGGATTCCGCGTGCTGCTTTATGATACCGCAGGCATCCGCGAAAGCGATGATGCAATCGAGGTGGCGGGTATCAATCTTTCGCGCACGGTGCTGGCGCAATGCCACGCCATTATCATTGTCAATGACATCTCTCTCTCCGCCGACCACTCCGACGACCTCATGCGGTATGCAACGGAACACTACCCCGACAGCGAGCGTCTTCTTGTCCAAAACAAAGCCGACCTCATAGCCGGTGCGTCTGCATATTCCGGCAGCGGCATTCTTCTCTCGGCGCTTCGCAGCGAGGGGCGCGAGGAGCTTCTGCGGCGCATTACCGCTTGTGTGATGAACTCCATGCAACCGTCGCAGCAGTTTCTTATTAATCAACGGCAGTCGTCACTGTTTGCCAATGTGGAGGATTCCATCCGCCGCTCGCAGGAAAGTATCGCCAACGGTATGTCGGGCGAGTTCGTCACGCTTGATATTCGCCGCGCAATAGATGCACTCGGTCAAATCTCGGGCGAGCGGTACGACGAGGAAATCCTCAATAGCATCTTTGCCAATTTCTGTATCGGAAAGTAAATTTCTAATCGCAATCAACCCTTCAGCTCCGAAAAGCACTCCACAGGAATTGTGAATACCCCGATTCCTT
>JAEUSO010000255.1 GCA_016788605.1 Candidatus Kapaibacterium sp.
TCATCTGTTTTCGTTGTACCTGCAATTGCCACACGGTTGTTATTATACATACCGATAACCGATTCAGGATTCACAGTTTCAACATTAACAACCGTTCCGTTCATCTCAAATACTGCACTTACCGCACCATTTACCAAGCCGTTTGCATATACCGGAACACGATATGTGTTTGTACCTGCATTGATAACATTTCCGATTGTAATGTTATTCGCACGACCAATCGGATTCACTTTACCGAATGGTACGATTGAGTCAATAGTCCAAGGTAGTTGAGTGATACGACCTGCAAGATAGTGCATGATTAATGCAGCGTCATACGCATTCACTTGGAAATATATCAAACTATAATCAAGCGAGTTATCAATAGGCATATCCATTGTATGGTCATTCGATGCAGTACGGAAACGTACTTCACGTTTGTATAGTAATGTATCAAGTGTATTTGTTGAGTTACGTCGTGAATAGTAGTAACGACCATTATGATCAACATCACCTTTATATGCTTGTGTACGGAATACACTATCCAATGGAACGTTTGTTGCTGCTGAACGGAGGATTCTTAATGCATCATTAGCAGTTACAAATCTATTCGGTATTGGATTACCGTTATTGTTATGACGCTGACCCGGTGCTTGCGAGAAGTCGGCATCGCCGTCTCCCCAAACATCAAGGCGAATTCGTGGATTAGCAATGAAAACAATCACTGTATCACTACCACCCGATGGTTGCCATGAGTTTGTAAGACGTGTTGATGTGCGGGCTGCTTGTGTACCAGAAAATTCGAGTCCGTTAATCCAGTCAGCTTGAATTGTCGCCGATCCGGACGCACCTTTCATACCTACTGAAGCATTACGGGTAATTACTGTTGTCAGCGGTGTATTCGTGTTTCCACCGATTTGTCCATAAGCAAATTCAATATCGCCTTGGAAATTACCCGGAATTGATGTTTGTTGATAGAGCAATACTTGGAAATTAGCTACGGATGACGGTAATGTCTTATCGTTGATATTCAAATTACGCCATTCAATACAGAAAGCCGAACGTCCACCGATAGTCACTTGACGGGTCAATACTTGCGATGGCATATATCCCGGCTCAGCGAAACCGCCTACACGGAAGAAGTGATCACCCCAAAAAGGAGCGACTACATTCCGTGGGAACTGTTGTCCGTCGAACATACGGGTTGGGATTTCCATACCCACCAAACCAAGTGGCGGCTGCGGTGAGTTTAGAAACATAATAAAACCGTTCACATTGATGGCAACATTGGTGTATTGCACTGCATTAAATTCAAATGTGAATGGCAGGGTAACAACAGCAAAGCCGTTATCAGGGTCAACACTTGGTGTTGTCACGAAATTGCTTGCCGTGAGTATTGTCGTTCCCGTTCCAGCCGGTATCGGCGTGTACGGGCGATTTCCTTGCTTTGTCGGTGCTGCAAACTCTACGTACACTTGCGACCACGCACTTACGCTCGCAATGCAGAGAGCTGCCACCGCTGCCAGGAACACACGTTTTTTCATGGGTTTAACCTTTTTATAATTTTTTAAAAATTTCCATTCAAAATCATGATGGTTAAGGGGAGCCGGATTGAATTCCGGCTCCATTCCTTTAACCGGTTCTCTTAGCGTACGATAACCGCACGTTGAACTACATTGATTGCGCCTGATGAGAGGCGTACTGTATATGTACCGCTTGGCAATTCCATACCATTGCTATTCAACGCATTCCATTCGATAGTGTGAGTGCCTGCGCCGTATAACGTATTGTTGATAAGAGTTGCAACTTTATTGCCTAATGCATCATAGACATTCATGCTGATTGTATTTGATGTCGGCAACGAGAAGCTTACGTTTGATGTTCCGCTGAACGGATTCGGTGTAATGCCTGTAATCATAGCACGCTCACCAGCTACCGGCTCTTCTGCTTCCACCGGTGTAGCTTGATCCCACACGATTTCAAACGATTGAACAGCATCTGTTTTAATTGTAAGCGTAACCTCGCTACCATTCACAGCAACTTCATAGTTTGATGTAGTTGATACACGAGCCACTCCGGTATTCATATTGATATTGTAGAGGTTACCACCTACTCCATCGCGCAAGAACCAAGTTCCACCGCAAGGATTGAGTTGTGTATTGTTGCGTGCTGGTACGGAATCTTTATTCCATGTCATTGTAACAGGATAGTAGTTGGTTGTTTGACCATTCACACCACCTGATTGGAAACGACCCTTATATGCCAACAAGCGGTTGCTACCAGTTTGGCAATTCGGGAAGAAGTTCCGAAGCGTACCATTTCTTGACGGAATACCCCAACGTGCATCGAACACGTCGAATGGCGGAACCGGCGGGAGTTCATACTCACAGTAGTTAGAGTCAAGTTTACCGATGCCACCAGCTTGTGCATCATCACCTGTTGTTGCGTTAGCACCTGTACCCCAGAAGAGGTCTTCAAATGCACCTTGTTTATTTGCAACACGCAAACGGGATGTAAAGCGCGACTGTTCCGATACCTTGATTGTATATTCAAGCGTATCCGGACGACCACCGTTTGCATCCGTTACACGGAGACGTACACGAACTTCTGTAACATATGGATTAACAGTGAACGGATTACCTTTTACAGCAACACGTACTGAATCCGACGAACGATTTCCGTTGATTGTTGCCGGTTCAACCGTCAAACCTGATGGTGAGAGAACAGCAACATTAACAGTTTCTGTACGGCGAAGGTCAATATCACGCACCCATACTGAGTCAGTGAAGCTTTGACCACTTTCCACGCAACGTACATTTGGTGCGCTTGTGATTTCCGGATCGTGGTTGCGACCGACAATGCGGAGTTGAAGTGTCTTCACATGTGTCAAACGACCTTGGTCAGTAACAAGTACTGTAACAGTAACTGTAGTATCTACAAGTTTTGTATCAAGTACTCGCGGTGTGCCGTAGAGCAATCCACTACGTGGATTAATTTTCAGCCAGTTCGGTGTATTGGCGTTCTCGATATTCCACTTACCCGCTTCTGTAAAGCAACCATCACGGTCAATACCTGCTGTTTTGCGCGGGTCGTTACCGTAAATCAATTCGTATGTGTGATTATCACCAAAGTTCGGGTCGCTTACGCGAATGCGCTTGTTGCTATCTGGGCTGATAATCGAGAGGTCGATATTATAGTCCTCATCCTCGAAAGCATCGGCAAGTTGGTCGTTCAAAATTGTTGGAGCAACATTCACGCGAATTGTGCGTGTGAAGTTCGTGATACCACCGTGACCATCATTTGCAACAACCGTAATAACAGTATCTGTATTCAATGCACTGTGCTGACGGTTCAACGGGCTAAGGATATTGATTGCTTCAAGCGAGTCAATTACAATATTGATTTGACCTTTACTTGTGAAATCCACTGCCAATGGGTCATTAACCGCACCATCAGAATATTTCTTCAGATAACGGTTTTGCATCCAGATTGGTCGTACAATGGAGAGCTGATCAACTGTTGTATCGATGCCTTGTGTATTCTTCGACATAAAGGCATACGCTGTTCGACCATAAGGGAATGTCCAACCTAATGTAGCTGCTACCGAGTCTTCCGATTCATCATCTGTATTATAATCAGCTTTGAAACGGAGTTTATCTGTCAAGTTAGCAAAGAGTGTATCACCGCGACCGTTTGCACAAGCCCAAATGTTGTTTTGGAAAATCGGCAAACTGTCTGTTACAAAAATTCTAAAGCGATATACAGTATCTGCATTCCAACCGTAGTTCACTGTATCTTGTTGTAACCAACGTGCATTTGTACCATCGTATGCTTGGTTAGAGAAATACGATGAGTAGAGATAGTGATACTTTGCAATGATTGAATCAGCAATACCGTTCGCTTTCATTGAATCAAGTGTGCGGAAATTCGGCGGATAATTACGTGCTGTAACTGTTACCCATTCACCACCTGGTACAACATATGGATTCGACGGTTGCCCTTTCAATCGTACATAACCACGTGCTTGCCACCAAGGATTAACCGGATCGGCGGCTACGATTGTATCTGCTTTCAACCAGTTTGCAAGTCCTGAACCAGCTTCAACCGACCAACCGTATTCAAGTTGTGACTTACGTGTTGGGTTAATGATTGAGATCGGGTTATAGAATAAATTGGTATCACGTGCTGTAATAGCCATGATCGTATCACGTCCCGGTGGGCGTGAATTATCATTTGCATTGCGCGGATATACGCGGTCTTCTGATACAAAGAGATTGTTACGGAATTCAACCGGCACCGGGCTTCCATTTGCTTGAAGCGGGAAGCGCACCTGAGGTACATTTCCTGTCCAAACTGGCGGTGGTGTTGATGCACCGACACGGAACATAAGTGCACCAGAGAATGCATCATTGCTAGCTCCTGCTTCGCGCCACAGTACTGAGCGTGAAACAATTGCAATTTGATCGCCAACCTTTGCAGGAATTGTGCGATATGTTTCACCGGCAAAGAATGTTTCGATATTACCGTTCGATGATGGCATTGTGGCACGATTCGAAAATGTAAATCCGCTACCACCTAATTGACCAGCCGACCAATTTGCTTCGTATTTACGTGCAGAAAGTGTTCCTGCATCCTCGTTTTCAGCATTACGTTTGATACTGCCAAGAATTGACGCAAGGTCAGTTCCAAAGTTAGCAAGACCTTCTGCGTTACGGCGCACTTGATAACCACCTGTTACTTGACCACCATTGGTTGAGTCAGGAACAATATCAACACGTGCTCGGAATGTTTCGCTTGTCAAGTCAGTTTGCGCCATATTCACACGGATGTAATCTCCAGTTGATGTATTGATAACAAAGAATACTGTCTCGTTAATAGACCGCGTATCATTGTTACTCAACGATGGATCAAATGAATAATCCGATTGTGCTTCAAGGAACAAAGGATAACCGATGGGATGATCGCCTTTGTACTCAGTTTGAAGTTGTGCAATGTTTGCATCTGCTTCTGCATCAAACGGATTACGTGTCCAGCGCTTGATGTACTTGTTGAATGACGGTTGATTTGCATTAGTAAATCGGCGCAAAAGCGACGGAATACCCACAGCAAAGTCCTCAATCGGCGACATACGGCGCTTCGAGAAATCTGCTGTCTTAATATCCGTACCTTTATCAAAGATGTCAT
>JAEUSO010000256.1 GCA_016788605.1 Candidatus Kapaibacterium sp.
AAGCAATCCGCAAATACAACAATTTTGCAAGATATTACAGTTTGCGCCTATTGCGTGACCTTATCGTGACTTTATATGTTTGTGCCGAACATTGTTTGTGCATTTGTTCATCCAACAGGGTTGCCGCCCGTCGTTCATATATCCGGCGGGCGGGACTTTACTAAAACATCATGATTACTGTAGCGGCGCGTTCAAAATCATCACTTTCCGGTTGCGGTTGTGCAACTCCGGTTCAACCGGTAGTACAGGCATCACGCGGTCTTGCTACCCTTTCAGACGATACAATCTACACAGAAGCCCGCGAATACTGCGTGAAGAATTACAAAGCCGGTTCGGATTACGAAATCGGACGTTGCCAAACGTGGTACACCGCTAACAAATCCGCAAACGGCAACTTTCCCGGAAGCTATTGGAATCCCGTTCGATGGACGGGCTTAGTTCTCTATGGTTCGTATGAGGCAAAGAACGTAGAAGATATTCTGAAAACCTATGTTAATGCCGCAGAACAAGGGACGATTCCCGAATATGGTCACCCAAACGACACAACGGGGCGTGATTCGGAAATAGTTATCGCTAAACTGAAACAGTTGCGACCGTCTTACGAAGAAAATTTCATCCGTGTTGTGATGTACGAACTATTGCAGGGTGTGAATAATAATATCACTGCACCGCAAATGCTTTATCCAAAGTCACTCAACGCAAAGAATTTGAACAGTGCATCACCGAAAATCAAAGCTATCGTTGATGATTACGCGGCTCAAATCCGTAAAGAGGAAGCCGAGAAGAACAAACCCGGATTCCTTGATAATGTTCAGACGTTTTTGCAATACTCAGCATACGCACTGTTGGGCGGCGTTGCGGTATATGCAGGGTTTAAAGTGTATGATGCAGTAAAACCATGAAAGTAAAACGGCGCGAACTTCGTGCGGGTTTAGCGGGAACGCTTGACACTGTGGATGAAATGAAACGCTTGGTATTGCTTGGCATGGAGGATGAAGGAGTACGTGCGCTTGCGGCACGGTTGAAAAAAGAATCTCGTACTGATGTTGAGTATTACGAACGGTGTCATACCTACGTTGCTACTCACATTCGCTACAAAAAAGACAAGTATAACGGCGAAAGTCACGAAGTGGTCACCAATGCACGGCATACGCTTGTCGGCGCACGACCGTTTGGCGATTGCGATGATATGACTATCGCACTGTGTACGCTGTTGAAGTTGAACCGGATTCCGTGCCGCATAAAAATAGTGGCGTGGAAGAAAGAAATGAAGGATCAATATACTCATGTTTATTGCATGGCGTATATGCGTTCACTTAAAGCATGGGTGCCGGCTGATCCGGTGCGGGATGCAACGATTGGCAAAAGTGGGTTCGGTTGGGAAATCGCGCCTGTTTTTAAAAGAAAAGAATTTGACGTGTAGAAAAATATGGACTTAGTAACGCTCGAAAATGGCTTTGGCAATCTTGCCGACGAAACAACACCGGAAAAAATCTTGGTTGGATCGTCTGTGCCGCATTTTTCGGCGTTGCGTGATGGTGCTATTGCGGGGGATATAACCTGGGCGGATTTTGGTAAGGAAGGCGCGGCGTTGGGGAATAATGTACGCGGCTTGCAATGCGGTGTGTTCACCGACCGGAACGGCAATACTCTAATTGTTGCGGTCGAATCAAATCCCGCGTTCAAGGTCATGCGTGAACTTGGGTTGTTTGGAAATCACATGCAATTCAACATAGATCGTCAGTTTGGTACAGGGGGAAAGTTCGAGCTGAATGCCCGTTTGTATCTCATGGAAACAAATCCGTTCAATGCGGCACGTGGGTTTATTCAAGTAGGGGAAAATCCCGAACGCACACAACACCAAATCACTTACACGAATGTTTATGATCTGTTCACGAAGATTGAGAACAGCGGAAAGAAGTTTGATAAGAATATCCTCTTTGTCTTAAGTGGTGAACCTGTAACGCTGAGTAGCGTTCTGAATGCCGTCCTTGATTATGTGATTCTTGGAGCAAAATTGCTTGCGCCGTTGATTGGTATTCCGCCAATGGCGATTGATGCTATCGCTCCAATTATTTCCGCGCTTGCAACCGGTGAAAAGGTTTCGATTGAAAGTGTCGGGCAAGTTGCGGCACTACTTTGTCCGTCTGAGGTTCGTCCGTATATCGCTAAGGCAACAACGGTGTATCGTGCGGCGGCGAATCAGGACTATCAAACGATTGCGCGTGAATTTGGGTTGAACATATCCGACGCAACAAAGTTCTTCAACAACACTCTCACAGACATTGCCGGAAACTCTGCAATAGGTTTTGATCAAGCAAGTAAAACACTGCAAAATGTGTTCAACCTTGATACGATAACGAAGTTTCGTAATACGCTCCGTAGCGGCTCTGCGATTGCAAGAATTATTGACGACGGAACAATCGTAAATACACCGTCGGTTCAGAATTGGCTTATTGCACAACAGGCGGGAATATCATCGGTTGTGCCAAAGATTGGTGAGTTCTGTAAAACAGTAATAAACGAAACTGAAGACATTCAAACACCGGAAGAGTTTCGCACGTTTTTTACAACGGCATTCGGCTTGCCGACGCATCCCGATTCGCTTGATACAATCACGGTTCGTTCGCTTGTGCAACGTGCCATACAAACAAGAAACACAACAGGTTCAAAGTCGTTCACGTTGCCCGCGTCCGTTCCATTCGAAAAGCGCGAAACCTATGCTAAAGAAATTGCAAAGCAAACAGGTTTGTATGTGAATACCAACCTTCGACGAAAGGAGTTTTACTAATGAGTTGCGAGATTATGACAGTAGCATCCAAGCCAGCGAAAAAGTCAGATTGCCCGTGCGGTTGCGGCGGTAACTGTGGCGGCTCGAAACCGCGTGTTCAACACAACGATTGCCCGTGCGGTTGCGGTGGAGCGTGTGGATGCAACGACGGACACCATCACCATCACGGCGGCGGTTACGGTACGTTTCCGTTTGTCGGCGGAGGGTTTCCGTTTATGCCGATGAACTTAAACATCAACAACAGCCCGACAACAACCTCGAATCGAAGTGAAACCGTTCATGCACCGGTAAGTTCAAGCTATCCGGTAGTAGCAACGGAAGAACCTTCGCCAATTATCGTGCAAGAATCGAACCGTATCGGGAAGCGCATCTTGCAACGTGTGTATGATTCGCGCCCTGTTCGCGATACCGTTGTTGTTGAGCGTGTAGCAGATAATCCGCTCAACTTAGAGCCAATCGCAAAAAAGAAAGTATTTAAAGTTCACACTGTACCTACATGGTACTAATTGAAAGGTAACAATATGTTCACAGTAGGAGCGCAACCGCGCAACAGACGTTCACACGGACTTGCCGATCCGCCATCACCAAGCGGCATAGCTGAGGGTAATTATTACAGCGAGTACGATCCATCTACAAACCAAACTTCAACGTGGATTTTACAAGGCGGGCAATGGCAGTTACGCATGAGAACACCGGGGCGCGGTCGTGAAGGTGTGTATGATCCAACTTCAAACGGCGGTGTGTTTGGAAGTGGTGGAGCTAGACTTGGCGGGGTTGTAACTCCCGGAGGATCTTCCGGTACAACAGGTTCAACCGGTACTATTGGCGGTGCGGTTACTGCTAAAAAGGATGCACCGTGTCCGTGCCGGTGGGAACAGGTGAAAACTGTGAAGTATCTCACCGATGAACCAAAGCCGGGTTCTGTACCCGTCATGGTGCAAACGTCGAAGTGGGTTTGCGATCAACCAAGTAATGTTGAAACAAAAGTTCTGTGCGAAGAAACAAACGTCGCTCTTGGCGGCGGCGGAGCAAACAAGGCACTAACACCGGGCGACAGCTCAAATCTTGTAGCGGCGGAAGTGCAAGGGCTGTTCGGTTTAGGGCAATCGCTTGATCCGAACATTGACTACAGCGGAACGGTGAACGTCGGCAACA
The DNA here is from genome assembly GCA_016788605.1 of Candidatus Kapaibacterium sp. GTDB lineage: Bacteria > Bacteroidota > Ignavibacteria > Kapaibacteriales > NICIL-2 > JAEUSO01. Next base: position 3,947 of record JAEUSO010000256.1, read on the forward strand.
AAGCAACAAACACAGACGAAGGTATGCCATGGTGGGCGTGGGCACTCATCGGAACGGCAGTCGGCGGCGGCGTGGCTTATGTGGCATCAAATTAAAATCATCATCATAACCATTTTTAGGAGTTTTTTATGAATATCAAGCAAGGATTGAAAGGGACGTTCTCGAAGAACAACTTTCATTCATTCTTGAAGGTGTTGGCGGGTGGTTTGATCTACCTTGCAACACCGACAATCGCTAACGTGAACGGCACAGGCGGCGCACTGCTTGGCGTTGGCACGGGGACGCTGTTTGCAGTGTTGTTCAACCAACCGATGTTGGCACTTGGTTCGTGGCTTGCTATGGCAATCCATAGTATTTATATCTACGTGAATCCGTGGCTTGAACAGTCCGTCGGTCGCCCGATCTTCGGTTGGTCGCAATCGGTGGCACGTGTTGGCACAACAACCGTTGCATTGCCGAAAGCAACGACCACAACCCCGACGCAAGTACAGGGATTGCCGGAATATGCCCAAATACAAGGACTTGGTTCGCTCCAACCCGGAAGCACACAATTACAGCTTGCACAAGGGCGCGACATCGTAGGGTATCCCGGCGGAATGAATGATATTCCCGTAATCAAAACAGGTGATACACCTTTAACCCTTACACTTGGGGATATACCGGCGGTAGGAAGCGGTTCGGGTGATTTAGTCATTCGACTGTAATACATAGGGGGAACTATGGGCTTGGCACTCAGGCAACGACGCGAACGAGAGGAAGCGGAATTGCAACAGCACGAGCCGGAACAACCGGCGAAGAAGCGCGAAAAGAAACCGGCAAAGAAGCAAGATAAAAAGCCGACTTCAGAAAAATAAAGGGCTTGCAGCATAGTAGGTGAGTTGGTTGAATACTGCACAAACACAACACGACATCATACTCACATACTTAATTACTACAATGGCAGAAATCATTATCAATGATGCGATGCTTGATCGCTTGGGCATTGCTAACGGGAAGAAATACAATCCCGTTCCGTTTGTTGCGTTCGACACAATCTTCCTTGGTGCGAAATCAACACCACTTAGCACCTCGAACGGTGCATACACCTTCTTTGATCCGAACGTCCGTAAAGGTGAATTGTATCGAAACTTTACGTTCGATAACAAGGTCGCTACGGTGTTCACTTCATACCGTGCAATGCACAACCTTGCATTTACGGTCTATGGTTCAGGTCCGA
>JAEUSO010000257.1 GCA_016788605.1 Candidatus Kapaibacterium sp.
GCCCTGCTTCGAGCAATGAATCAACAAGTGCACGACCTAAGAATATCGTACCGCCAATAATGAGAATCTTCATACTGTGTTGATAGTTTGGGCAAGCGATAGTACGGTATATAATGAGCTATACGCTTGCGAATGAAAGCAAACTACGCAGTAACTGAAACGAGGTTTCAGCGTTATCTACTTTTTAACAAATAATAACGCCGACTCTGTGTCATCCATAGTGTTATGTTATTCGGGAAGGTGGTTGTGATGCGTGTTGGCAGGTAGTGATGTTTGTTCAAAGTCATTGATTTTATCAAGGAAAACCTCAACCGCTCCATCGTGGGCAACCTGATATGCCATTGTGAATTTGCCGCCCCAATGCAAATGTTCTGTAGTATAGGAAAAGCGGGAATGGACCTGCTGACTGAATGTATCATCGTGACCACGAATGAGAATTAGTAGTTGGAGGTTCATGTCTTTCATGTCGCTCAAGGTCTTTGCATGAAGTGGACTTGCGTCGTCAATCGGATGAACCACTGTCCACGTGAAGGGGAAAAACGTTAATGAATCGCGCTCCAATTTCAACTTTCGATAAGCGCGTTCTTTTCTGTTGTTTTGAATTTGGTCGAAGGATAGCCACACCTCTGCATTAATGGATGTTATGTGATAGTCGCGTGCATTAGCAATGCGGAACATGAGTGCATTCATCTCTTGATACGGAGATACAAGGACATTGTCGCTATACACAATGTAAGCGTTGGGTCGGGAAAAACGACCGTAAAGCAAACCGGTAATCAATGCCACATACAGTACGCCGATAAAAATCTCAAACACACCAATCATGTTCATTAAAAAACCCTGCGGTGACATGTTGCCATAACCGACAGTCGTAAATGTGTGTACGCTGAAATAGAACGCACTGAGGAACGACGACGTTATGCTGCTCGTATCCGCTCCTGTAATTTTTTCCGCACCTACCGACCAATACAACAAAGCAAAAAAGAGATTGATGCCGATAAACCCGCTGAAAATGATGGCAAAAAACAATCGCCACTCTACAGACATTAGATATAAGTAAGGGTTCTTACTTTTAATAGGAGCATTGAAGCGACGCACATTGAACGCGCCTTCGTCGTCAATCAATCTGCCGAGAGAGCCATCGAATTTCTGTCCTATGCCGGGGTCTATTGCTGCGCGAGCCATAAAGAGTTGTATTTTGTATCGGGTACTTCACTACGATATTACACGGTACAATGGATTTTCTGGAAGAAAAAATTCAAGAGACATTACAGAACGAGGCGCGAGTGTATGTCGAGTCGCATGGCGGTACACTTGAATATGCCGGTTTTCAGGATGGCGTAGTACGTATTCGACTTGCGGGCGCGTGTTCCACCTGTTCAGCTTCAGTTATCACGGTTAAGGCACTTGTTGAACGTATGTTACGGAAGAAGTATCCCGAAGTTAAACGCGCTATCCTTGTGGATGCAATGCAATGACCCACGTACCGCAGCAATATCCCTTATCGGCTGAGATCGCCGACGCACACTTCCAACGCTGTGAAGAGCTATTGGATTTCTCGTCGGGCATGGCTACACGAAAATGTTTCTTGTTGCTTCGACCGCTCTTACGTGACATTCTGGTCTGTGTTACGGAGAATGAACTTCAATTCTTCTCGACGTTGTATGCGCGCTTACTCTATGTTGCCGATAAATTTTCCATTGATAAGGATATTCGTCAGCACGCTCATGAACTCTTGCGTGCAACAACAAAACTCAAACGGCAACCGTCGCTTGAATGTACGGAGGATGATTGCAGAGCGGGATGCTATATCATCACGGAGATTATCAGCGCACTATCGGGCAAACCGATCCCCGCAACAGTTGGTGAAACCTTCAAAACAACATCGCTACTTTTCCGGAAGTCCATGTTCACGAACGAATCCACAATTATTCCAATCGTGCGATGCGTAGTTCGGAATGTCCACGCAATGATGTTGGATGGAAAAACAAATCTTGTTCTTGAATGCAGCAGCGAGGATTTTGCAGATTTCACCTTGCATGTGTGGGACTCCGATTCATATTCTTTGACGGATGTTTGGGTCGGTGCAACACTCCATCTGCTGCACAGTAAAATCCAGGACGACGGAAAGTTCACGACAACATCGCGGACGATGATAGTCATCGAGCCAGATATGTTGATGGATGCTACCGCGATTGCCGAATGTTTCCAAGGGCAAACTGCCGAGCCGCTCCTCTATTTTCTTGATAGAATGACAGAGTCGTCACCGTCGCAAGCAATGGCTATTGGCTCGGTTGTGAACTTTTGCCTCGATGAAATGTTGCAATCGGATGAATGGGATGTGACGGAGTTCATACGTCGCGCCTACAAAGCAAAACCGCTTGCTATGTTAGCCGGATTTGAAGCATCGGATGATGAAGTATCGCATGTGGCGGGATTGGTTAGCGAACATCTTGAGCGGTTGCAAACGACAATCACTCAACTCGAGTATGATAGCATTATTACCGAACCGTCGTTCATTTCACCGCTGTATGGCATTCAAGGTCGATTGGATTTACTCTTAGAGTATAGTACAGATGATAAGCGCAAGACCGTCATTGAGTTGAAGTCCGGCTCTGCTCCAAAGCCCACATTCCATCAATCACAAGCAAAGAATGGTACTGCAGCCGACGGCATGTGGATGAATCATGCGGTTCAGGTGTCGTGCTACAACATGTTGCTTGACTCTGCATATACGGGAAGAACTGGCGACAGTCAGATATTATACTCAAAAGCAGGTGAGTATCCCTTACGGAACGCTCCGAATGTTACTGCAATCAGGCAGCGGATATTGGCTGTCAGAAACAGAATCATTACTCTCGAACATTGGCTTGTTGAGCGACGTTTTACGGTCTTTTCTCTGGTGGTGAATTCAGAGTTTGGCGTGCCAGCATATAAGCGCGACGCATTGGATAATTTCCGTCACTTCTATACCACACTCACCCAACAAGAACGACTTTATATTCAGGCATGGACATCGTTTCTCGTTCGTGAGAATTACTCGCAACGTGTTGGCGGTACGGAACGGTCGAGCGGATTTGCAGCGCTTTGGCGCGATTCGCTTGATGAAAAGATAGAGCAGTTCTCCGTGCTTCCCAATCTGCGCTACAATCCTGATGAAAGCGATACGGTTAACATGCACTTGCGATTTGATTTTACGGAAGCAACACCCGAAACATCAGCGTTACGAGATAATGATATTGTTGTCGTGTACCCGACACGACCCGATGGCACCATACAGCCGCACAAAGGTCAGATGGTGCGCGGCATAGTGAAGCAATTGAATGATACATCGGTCGTAATTAGTTTGAGGAATAAGCAGTTCAATCCCGGATACTTTCTCAAGAGTAGTGTGTGGCATTGCGAACCTGATTTCATTGATGCGTCGTCGTCGTCAATGTTGAGTTCGCTCTTTCGACTCTTTCATATTGAAGAACGAAAGAGACGGGTATTACTCGGACTTGAAAAACCACATTCTGTACCTCTGACGATTGATGCGATTGCCAATGCGACTGATGAACAGCAACAGTTAATTGAGGCGGCGTTATCGGCACAGGATTATTTCTTATTGCAAGGACCACCGGGAACTGGAAAGACATCGGTCATGCTCAAGAACATCATTCATCAACTGCATCAAAATCCGGATGAAACAATTCTAGTTTGCAGCTATACCAACCGTGCACTTGATGAAGTGTGTGCAGCAATCCGTAAAGTCACGCCCAGTGTTGATGTGCTACGGCTTGGCTCTCGTGATAACACCGAACACGCCGAAATCTCATTTTATCAGATAGCACAAACCGATGAAATACATGCTGTCCGCCGCCGGTTAACAGAATGCCGAATCATTGCAAGTACCGTATCATTCGCACAAGCAAACCCGGAACTGTTTGCGCTAAAATCATTTACGACGCTTGTCCTCGATGAAGCATCCCAAGTTACCGAACCACAGTTAATGGGACTTGCAAGCCGTGTGCGCCGTTGCATTTTTATTGGCGATGAGAAACAGTTACCCGCCGTCATAACTCAGCGCGAGTCCGATTGTAACGTTAATCATCCCTTGCTTGCAGACCTTGGTGTTCATGATATGCGACAATCATTATTTGAACGTCTGCTGCGAAAGTGTATTGAGCAAGGTTGGCATCACGCATACGGTATGCTGACAAAACAGGCGAGAATGAATATGGTTGTGCAGGATTATCCTTCAAGGGAATTTTACGCAGGTAAATTGCAACCTATGTTGGAAGCGCAACGCAGTTATGAACCAACGGTACGTGTTATTGAAGGATATGGTCGTATAGCATTTCTTCCGTCAAGGCGGGAGCACAAAACAAAAATCAATCAAGGCGAGGCGATACTTTGCTCAAACATTATTACCGACTATGTGGAGAAGTTAGGTTCTGAATTTCATGCCCATAGTATAGGTGTTATTGCTCCGTTTCGCGCACAGATTCATGAGATACGCTCACGTCTTACCCCTCATCTGCGGAAGCTCGTCACAGTGGATACCGTCGAGCGTTTTCAAGGTTCGGAGCGCGATGTGATTGTGTTGTCATGCGCTGTCAATAATTCATCGCAATTATCATCATTGCAATCATTGATTGAATTTGACGGTACGCTCATTGACAGAAAATTAAATGTGGCGATAACCCGTGCGCGAGAACAATTCATCCTCATCGGTTGCGAAGATATTCTTCGGCAGTCATTCCACTACCACCGGCTGATAGAGTATATTCATGTATATCAAACACAACGAAGACGATGAGGATATTAGGAATTGACCCGGGTTCGATAATCTGCGGCTATGGCGTTATAGAAAAAGAGCAGAATGGTAAACTGATATTGGTTGAGTACGGCGTTGTGGAAGCAAAAAAGCAGTTCCCCGAATTGCCGCGCCGGCTTGAGGCAATCTATTCACGGATAACAAGTGTTATTGAACGCACACTACCGGATGAAGCGGCGATTGAGCAAGTGTTTTATGCTAAGAATGCCCAATCACTTATGAAGCTCTCGCATGCACGGGGAGTTGCCATGCTTGCAGCAACGATGAAACAGATACCTATAGCAGAATACTCCGCGCTTGAAGTGAAACGAAGCGTGACAGGTAACGGACACGGAAGT
>JAEUSO010000258.1 GCA_016788605.1 Candidatus Kapaibacterium sp.
TCTTCAAAATCCAAATTGATTCTTAGTGTTTCTAAATCCAATAATCTATTGGATGGTTGGTGGATATATAAACTAAGCGGCAATCCACTCAATCACTCATGTTGGCTGGACTACCCAAAGCTGGGAATATCCAACAATGAAATCTTTGTAACAGGCAGTTTATTCAGCGATTTGACCGGCTTTAGTGAATCTATAATTTTTCAAATCTCGAAAAGCAATGCTCTTATCGGCAAGAACCTTACATGGAGATTGTGGTCCGACATCGTCGGCTCTCCGATTACAATCATACCCGCCTCGTATGGGCAACGTGGCAATTACGGACCGGGTTTATATTTTGTTACTCAAAGCCCTACCACTGGAAATTCCGTTAATCTCTATGAGATAACCAATGAGCTTACAGTCAATCCTCAACTTACAATAACGAAAATTGCTAAGAGTGAATATGAGCCATCTGGATATGCTCTGCAATCGGGAACCTCTGTGCAGCTTATTACTGGCGATTGTAAAATCCTCAATGCATTCTATTTAGATGGAATAGTTCACTATGTTTTCCAATCGGACTATCAAAGATCTAGTTATACCGGCATCAATTACAACCGAATAAATGTAAAATCAGGAACGCATCGCTCATATACGTATGGTCAATTAGGTTTTGACTGTGCCTATCCATCCGTTGCATCGTATGGAACTACAGCAAGCGACAAATCAGTCATTTTTTGTTTTTTGAGAAGTGGTGCAACCATATTTCCGGAAACACGTGCGATTATGCTCGATAGCAACGATACGTGGTCGAACTCCATCCTCATCAAAAGTGGTGACACCTATGTAGATGCTTTTGAGGTTGATAATACTGTTCGTTGGGGAGATTACAGCGGAATCACGTATAAGTTCAATCCATCGCAACCTGAAATTTGGATGAGCGGCTGCTATGGTTCTACTCAAACCTTATTTTCTACAAAGTATAATTGTTTCAATACATGGATTGGACAAATCAGGGGTTCTATTCTAAACTCAGTAGAACAATCCAATGAAAGCCAACAGGACCTTACGGTGTTTCCTAATCCGATAATAGATCTATTCAGTATTGAATTCAATGTAGAATATTCCGCTACTATACATATTGAAATCCATGATGTATCCGGTAAGTCCGGTAGCTCATTATTCAACGGTCAGCTTAAAAAAGGAAAAAACATACTGACTTTTAATAAAGCAGCGTTTGCTAAAGGTGTTTACTTCTTGACGATAAAGGATGATAAAAAAATCATCGCCTCAAAAAAACTCTTCATAGAGTAAGTCATACTACAAGAACTTCATGTCAGTTCTTCATATCAAATGAACATTAGAGTCACACCTTTTGTCGCACACACTACGACATGATGACCGACTTTTTCCGCTTTTATCATGGTTTCTCCCTTTGGCATAATGTTGCTATCTAATAGCTCATCTCATTAGCATATTCATTCATTTAATTTTCAAAGGAAAACTATTATGGGAAAAGTCATAGGTATTGACTTAGGAACAACAAACTCGTGTGTATCGGTGATGGAGGGTTCGCAGCCCGTGGTCATTGCCAATAGCGAGGGACAACGCACGACTCCATCGGTCGTGGGATTTGCAAAAAACGGTGAACGTATGGTTGGGCAGCCGGCGAAACGTCAGGCAATTACAAACCCGCGAAACACCGTCTATTCGGTGAAGCGGTTTATGGGTCGCCGTATGGACGAAGTCAGCGAGGAAGCCGGAATGGTCCCCTACACCGTTAAGGGTGGCGACGGAAACTCTGCCCGCGTGGATATTGACGGTCGTCTCTATTCGCCGCCGGAAATCAGCGCAATGATTCTCCAGAAGATGAAGCAAACCGCCGAGGATTATCTCGGTCAGAAAGTAACCGATGCGGTCATTACCGTTCCGGCATACTTCAACGACGCACAACGTCAGGCAACAAAAGATGCAGGCGAAATCGCCGGGCTGAATGTTCGCCGTATTGTGAACGAGCCGACAGCGGCGGCATTGGCGTACGGATTGGATAAGAAGGATAAGAACTCCATCGTTGCTGTCTATGACTTAGGCGGCGGAACATTCGATATTTCGATTCTTGAACTCGGCGACGGCGTGTTTGAAGTGAAGTCCACCAACGGTGATACGCACTTGGGCGGCGATAACTTCGACCAACGCTTGATTGATTACCTTGCCGATGAATTCAAAAAGCAAGAAGGCATTGACCTCCGCAACGACCCGATGGCATTGCAACGCCTCCGTGAAGCAGCCGAGAAAGCGAAAATCGAACTCTCGCAAATGTTGCAAACCGATGTGAACCTGCCGTTTATCACTGCTACGCAAGACGGTCCGAAGCACATCAATATGACCATCAGCCGCGCAAAGTTCGAGTCCGTGTGCGCCGACCTTTTCGAGAAGTCGCTGAAGCCGTGCGAACACGCGCTCCGCGATGCAAAACTCACACCTGCGCAAATTGACGAAGTGATTCTTGTTGGCGGTTCCACACGGATTCCGAAAATCCAAGAGTTGGTAAAAACATTCTTCGGCAAAGAGCCGAGCAAGGGTGTGAACCCCGACGAAGTTGTGGCAGTAGGCGCAGCGATTCAAGGTGCCGTCCTGACCGGCGAAGTCACCGACGTTCTCCTGCTCGACGTTACACCGCTCTCGCTTGGTATTGAAACACTCGGCGGCGTAATGACGACCATGATTCCTGCAAACACAACCATCCCGACAAAGAAAACAGAAACGTACTCGACGGCAAGCGATAACCAGCCGAGCGTGGAAGTCCACATCTTGCAAGGCGAACGCCCGATGGCAAACGACAACCGCTCGCTTGGTCGTTTCCACTTGGACGGCATTCCGCCCGCACCGCGCGGCGTTCCGCAAATCGAAGTCACGCTTGATATTGATGCAAACGGTATTCTGAGCGTTACCGCCAAGGATAAGGCAAGCGGCAAAGAGCAGAACATCCGCATCACGTCTTCGTCGGGACTCTCGAAAGACGAAGTGGAGAAAATGAAGCGCGACGCACAAGACCACGCTGCGGAAGACAAAAAGCGCAAAGAGGAAATCGAACTGAAAAACCAAGCCGATAATCTTGTTCACAGTACGGAAAAACAACTGACCGAACTCGGTGATAAGATGAGCGCGGACGACAAAGACGCAATCACCAAAGCAAAAGACCGCTTGGCTGACGCAGTGAAGAACAATCCTTCGGACATCAGCGCGGCAACCGACGCATTGAATAAAATCTGGAGTGATGTTTCAACGCGCATGTACCAACAAACGGGCGCAAGCGAGCCACAACCTCAAGCGGGCAATGATGGCGGCGGCAACGCCCAATCCGCAAAAGACGGCGGAGTGGAAGACGCTGAATACACAGTGGTAGATGAGAAGTAAGCAATAACGCATTAACGCATAACGGTCGGCAGAAATGCCGACCGTTTTTTGATTTACCTATACGACCACATTGACTTTCAAGTCATTCTGTAAATGGTTTATACTCGAAATCTTGTTACATACTCACGTTTGCCAGCGGCAGATATAATCACGAGGAAATATAAAAGCCATGTATTGTATCCTACTTGCAAACCGCCTTCAAGAGTGTTTCAATATCTTTAGCTTTCTGTTCATTTGCAGTCTGTAAATCCTGGCATGCTCCAGTAACATCTTTCATTTCGATCTTGATTTTTGCCCTTAGAACTAATGCTTCAGGATACATTTTAACATTATTGATTGCCTTTGTGCAATCAATAAGAGCAGGTTCATACTCTTTTCTTTCAAACCTAATTTTAGCTCTTCTGAACGGAGCTTCTGCATGCCATGATGCTAATTCCATTACTTTCGTAAAATCGCTTTCCGCTCCAACAGCGTTGCCGAGATTATACCTTGCCTCTCCACGGTTATTAAAATATTCAGCGTTAGTTGGACTTAACACAATTGACCGATCCAAATGATAAAGTCCTATACTGTCTAGCCCTAATTTGCATTCTGCTGATCCTAAATTGTTCAAACAAGCAGCATCTTCAGGATATGTCTCCATGTACTTCTTAAAATCTTCAACCGCACCTTTATAATCATCGCTGTCATATTTTGCGGCACCCCTATTTAGATAGACCTCAATCATTGTATTATCTAATACTAAAGTTTGATTGAAGTCCTCAATAGCTACCTGTTTATTATTCAAATAGTAGTTGCACAGTCCTCGAAAAAAATGGAACACAGCGATATCCTTCTTAAATGAAATGCACTTGTTAAAATCACTCAATGACTCGTTGTACTTCTTCATTTGCAGAAATATCTGTCCTCGTAAATAAAGTACAAATGTGCTAGTATCTCCGGATTCTAATTCTTCATTTACCAATAATAATGATTCCGCATACTTATTACTCTTAAACTTTAGATATGCAGCCTTTGATTTTTCTGTCTGTTGTGCATGAGCTTTTGGATTGATGTAAGAAAAAGCTACCACAATCAATACGAACAATAGGATATTCATGGTTCAATAGATATTAGTTAAGATTCGGAATCACTGAAAATTATACAGTACATTCTAGATTTTAGGATGCTTGCATTCATGTATCAAGTGCGCTTGTACTCTTTGGGATATTAAACTATAAAACAAGATAGGAATTTGGATCACATTTTAACAACATTACGGTCGGCTCAATACCGACCGTTTTTTGTTTATTCCCCGCCCGCAACTCACAGCACACGTGCTCTGACGTGATGCCAGACCCTCCGCCACGGACGTTCCTTTTGTCGTTTCTTCCTATATTGTACGGAGTAATAACATACAACGGACGCGGGAAAATATGAGCGCAACACTACAAACGACGGTACAGAATGATGTGGCACAAAAAATATCGTGCCTTTGGAAACTCGTAGGCAACACACCAATGGTGGCGGTGCGTTGCACTCTTGACGGCGTTCCGCACACCGTCTATGCAAAACTTGAATACTTCAACTTCACCGGAAGCATAAAGGACAGAATGGCTCTGCATGTGATGCAGCGGGGCTACGAAACAGGAACATTACAGGCATCCGACCGGATTTGCGAGGCAACAAGCGGCAACACCGGCATTGCCTTCACCGCCATCGGGCGCGCACTCGGTCACGACACCCATATATACATGCCCCACTGGCTCAG
>JAEUSO010000259.1 GCA_016788605.1 Candidatus Kapaibacterium sp.
TTGTTGTCCCTTGCGTCGAGTAACGTATGCTAAACTTCTTCGACACATCGCCGTTGATGATGATGTTCTCTTGGAATGTTCCCGCTTGTGACGGACGTATTGTCACCGGAATACCGACGGTAGTCGCCGATGTTGTTGATACGTCGAGCGTTATTGGCATTGCGGGCATTGTGCCGAGCGTAATACCACGGTTACCGAATTCCAACGCCACTGATTTCACCGTTACCTTCTGCGTTGGAGAGATGTTGCTGATAATGACCGTATGGGGAATTGTTGTACCGATTGGGCAATTCGATGCAGTGTTTAAGGAGTCAATGCTGACCAATGTGGCAACGCTCTCGGTTGCGATGGCATTGACCACGCGATTCGCATCCACGTCGGTTGCGTTCTTGCAGGCACTGAAGCCCAAGGCGAGTGCAATGCCTGCTACCAGGAGCAATGCAGTTGCACGGATAGGTGCAAGAGTGAGTAGGTGTGTCATTTGAGTTATTTGTTAAGGGTTGATAGATGTATCGTTAGTATTCATCCGCTTGTTGTTGCAGTGCGCTAGCATTCGCTGCTGTGAACAAACTGATACCGTATATTGTGTATGCTTAGAATCCAAAGCCGAAGCCGAGAGTCCAGCCGATTTTATTCGTTGAAAACCATGCGCTGTTCTGGCGGTACATAAACGCCGCCGCCTCGGCTGCCAGGGCGACTCGCAAACCATCCATGATCGGGAATGCCAGCCCCGCTTGTCCACGGAACAGCGGACCCATTGCCGTGCCACCTACAACGCCGCGTGCGTAGGGTAGCACAAAGTCCTGTCCGAATGACGATTGCGGAGTGTATTGGTATGCGAGACCGCCCCAGAGCGCAAGGTAATTTTGATCTATCGAAACAAGCGTCCCGCCTTGTTCGGTTGTGTAGCGTTGCAGCACGTTTTCCTGACCGAGTTCCACGCCGACGCTGTGTTCGGACGTGAGGTTCTTCCGCAGTCCGAGTGCGATGTTATTCAACGGCGGCGAGACGAGCGATGCGACATTCACCGTCGGGAATGATTGCATTCCGTAGCTACGCACATCAAGGGTAAAGCCGCTTGGAACAGAGACGTTTGCCGTTGCCGGCTGCTGTTGTGATAGTATAACAGGTATTTCACGAATCTCATGCTGCCGAACGTAGCGCACGGATTCCATCATAACCGGTACTGGACGTATGCCGTCCTGCATGGCGGCGAAGGTGTTTGCATTATGCGTTACCGCATTGCCTAATTGCTCGCGTTCCGCGCTTTGCTGTTGCAATGTTTCGCGCTGTTCGTTCGCAAGCCGAGCCATATCGCGCAGCGCACCTGATAGCCGGATGTTCTGCTGTGAAAGCCCGCGTGACTGTTCTTCCAATCCGGCAATGCGCGCATTATAGCTGTTTGTCATTGCGCGTATTGATTCTGTCTCCGCTCCTCTGCTCTGATTCTGATTGTCCTGTTGTTTCTCTTGCAATGTTCGTTTGATTGATGCAATCTCGTCCGCCATCCGGTTATCGCTGTTCCATCCTGAAAGTACGAACCATGTGAACGCTGTTCCAACGGCAACGCCCGCCAATGCCGCCATCCACGGAGCAACCGATGTTGTGCGTACCGCTGCAGCCATTCCTGCGAGTGCAGCTACAGGGGCGGAAACAACCGGCGGTGTTGAAAGTGCCGCAACGGCATTCAAAACCGATGAACGCAGTGCCGGTGGTGCTACATCTTTTGTTGATTGAAGCATTGAGTTCATCTTCATCATCGAGCGGAGTTCGTCCTGCAATGCGGGTGTTTCTTTCATTGCATCGAAAAGGGCGGCTTGCTCGTGCGGAGGCAGGTCGCCGTCGGCGTATCGTTGCAACTGCTCGCTGAAATTATACGGGTGGTCGTATCTGTTATTCATAGTCATTCTTGAATGAGAATCTTGTGTGAGGTGTGGACTTACCTGTCAAGGATTGGTGCAAGTATCTGGCGAAGCATCGCTTTACCCCTGCTTACCCGTTGGCGGATTGTCGCTTCGGTCTGTCCTGTCAGTTCTGCAATCTCTGTGTAGTCAAGTCCGGTGTGCTCGCGCAGTATTACCGACTCGCGGTAATCGTCGGGCAATTGTTGTAGTGCGTGGTCGAGCAGTGCGCCAAGATCGTTGCTCTCGTGATTGCTTGCCGCCATGTGAATATCCTCGGTTGTGAAGACAAGCCGCCTGCGTTTGGCAAGTTCATTCAGCGCAAGGTTGCGGGCGATACGAAGCAAATACCCGCCGGTGTTCTCAATCACCGTCCCTGCGGCGATTTGCTCATAGAACTTCACGAAGGTGGTTTGATACACATCGTCAATCAGTACCGGGTGGTCAAGCAGCATTTTGCGGACATACCCATAAATCCTGTTGGCGTATTTATCATAGAGTTGTGCAAATGCCGTATTGCCATCACCGCCGCCGTTACGAATCCGTTCCATGAGCGTCCGGTCGGCTTCCGCGTCATTGATTGGCATGTATGTCATCGGCAATTCTGTCACTGCGGTATTGATGGTGTATTCTCTCGTGGTCTTTGATAGCAAGGATAACTCAATGACGCGGTTGTGACAGCAGGGTAAAAATATTTTTCTTGTGATTACGCCGCCGCACACAACCATTGGCATAATGCTTGCCGTTTCGGGAATACCTGGACAGCTTTATTCATTGTGCATCGCAAAGGACTCATGGCACAAGAGACAACCGCACCGCAAGGAGGCAACGGATTTACCGCCATTCTTGCGCGCTTGAACCAACATCCCGACATTCTTCTCGCTCTTGGCGTACTCGTCGTTGTGGCATTGCTCATCGTGCCGCTGTCGCCGTTTATGCTTGATATGTTCTTAGGATTGGGACTTGCCATTTCCGTCCTCATTCTTATGGTATCGGTGTATCTGACCTCGCCATTGGAAATGAGTTCGTTCCCCACGGTTCTGCTCGTTACCACACTTTTCCGGTTAGGAATGAACATCGCCTCGACGCGGCTGATATTAGGCGAAGGTACGGCGGGCGACATCATCCATGCGTTCGGCTCGTTCGTTGTGGGCGGGAATTTCGTCGTCGGTATCATCATCTTTCTCATCCTGCTAGTCATCAACTTTGTGGTTGTTATCAAGGGTTCCACCCGTATTGCGGAAGTTGCCGCACGCTTCACACTCGATGCATTGCCCGGCAAGCAAATGAGTATTGATGCGGATTTGAATGCGGGATTTATTGACGAAAAAGAGGCACGCCGCCGCCGCGAACTGCTCCAACGCGAAGCAGAGTTCAACGGGGCAATGGACGGTGCCGCGAAGTTTGTAAAAGGCGATGCCATCGCCGCCATTATCATTACGGCAATCAACATCATCGGCGGATTCACCATCGGCGTTTTGCAGCGCGATATGGATGTTGCCTCGGCTATTAAAACATACACGATTCTTACAGTGGGCGACGGTCTTGTATCGCAAATACCCGCACTTATTATATCTGTCGCCGCCGGTTTGCTTATCACACGCTCAAGTTCGGGCGAAAAACTCGAGAAGGAACTCAGTTCGCAATTCGGTACGAAAACACGCCCGCTCTTTGTAGCATCCGGAGTGATGGCATCGCTCGGATTGCTGCCCGGCTTCCCGTTTCTCCCGTTCGCATTGCTTGGCACGTCCATCGGCGCAATCGCATACTTCCGAATGCAATCCAACACACGCGAAGAAAACCAACAGATGCGCGAACAACTTGCAGCCGCAAGCGCAGAGAAAAAAGAGAAAGAAGAACAGCCCGTTGAGGACTTGCTCCGTATTGATCCCGTCGAGGTTGAGATTGGCTATGGTCTTATCCCGCTTGTTGATGAATCGCAGGGTGGCGATGTGTTCAAGCGTATTACCAATATCCGCAAGCAACTCGCCACTGAACTCGGTCTTATCCTTCCGCCCGTCCGTGTACGCGATAACCTTGCACTTGAACCCGAAGAATACATCGTGAAACTGCGTGGCAATATTATTGCACGAAACAGGTTGCTTCCCTCGATGTTGCTTGCCATGAACCCCGGCACTGCCGACGGCGAACTAAACGGTCGTCATGTTACCGAACCGGTGTTCGGATTGCCAGCAACGTGGATTACCATGAGCGAACGCGAGAACGCAGAGATTGCCGGATTTACTGTCGTCGAGCCGCCTACCGTGCTTGCCACCCACCTGACGGAACTATTACGCCGTAATGCTGATAAACTGCTGACTCGTCAAGATGTGAAGCAACTGATTGACACTATGAAGAAGGACTACGCCGCACTCGTGGAAGAAATCACGAACGAATCGCTCCCCGTGGGTACGCTGCAAAAAGTAATGCAGGCACTGCTGCGCGAGGGCATCCCCGTGCGCGATCTGCCGGTGATTACCGAATCGCTGCTTGAGTATGGCAAAGTGACGAAGAATGTGGACGTGCTGATTGAGTATGTCCGCCACAACCTCTCCGAAACCATTAAGCGGCTGTACCAAGACCATAACGGTGTGCTTCATGCAATCAGTGTGGACCCGCAGCTTGAAACACTGCTCACCAATACGCTGCAAACAAATCCGAATGCAACCACAAGTGCAACGCTCGGTCTGCCGCCCGATGTTATCCGCATGGTGCAGCAAAGCGTCGCCAACTCGATTGACGAAATTACCTTTGCGGGTTATTCGCCGCTCATCATCTGCTCTGCGCCTATCCGCCCGTATATGTACCGGATGATTCACGCACAGTTCCCGATTGTCAGTGTGGTGAGTTACAGCGAATTACCGCCCGACACGGATGTGGACATCATCACAAGCATCTCGACAAATCCTCAACTTGCCGGTGCGGGCTATGGCGCTTTGCCATAAAACCCGATTATGACCATAAATTTACTGCGCCCGGTTTCTCCTTGAAATCGGGCGTTTGTGTTCTTAGAAGCACAGCACCACTACAAATACACTACATTGTATCATAACTTACCATGCATTTCCATAAGTTCGCGCCCAACTACATAAACAGGTGCAGATCTGTTTTCAGTTTATCTCATATTTTTCTTAGGAGACCGTATGAACATGATGCGTTACGCATTATTGACACTTTTCGTTTTCTGTACTGCAAGCATTCTCAGTGCAAAGCCGGTTACACTAACGGT
>JAEUSO010000025.1 GCA_016788605.1 Candidatus Kapaibacterium sp.
GACATCAACATATACCGGCAACTGAGTGGCGGTGTAACAAGCTCGCATCTTCTTCACGGCTCGGCAAATCCGATTGGCGGACAGTTGCAACTGATTAAACTCCGCTGGGGCGAAGATGCCGAAGGATTGAAATTCCGCGAGGCGATGGGTACGATAAAGTTCGCATTAGGCGAAAACGTAAAACAAGCGAATTGGGGCGACCGCTTTTCCATCCGCTACCCGCAAACCCGCATGGGTGTTGAGGAAATCATGCGAGACGGTTTCCAAGCAGCCGTTGAATATGAGAAACGCAAATCAGAATCTGCCGCAGCGAACACACCCTTCAAACGCGACTTACAATTGGAAACACTGTTAGAAATCATTCGCGGCAAACGCTTCATTCACTGCCACAGTTATGTGCAAAGTGAAATCCTTATGCTCATGCGTTTGTGCGAGGACTTTAAGTTTCAAGTCAAGAATTTCACACATATCCTTGAAGGGTATAAAGTTGCCAAAGAAATGAAGGAACACGGCACGACTGCATCGTCCTTTGCCGACTGGTGGGCATATAAAATGGAAGTTCAAGATGCGATACCACAGAACCCTGCTATCCTTGCCGAACAAGGTGTGGTCACGTCTATCAATAGTGATGATGCAGAGATGGCGCGACGACTAAACCAAGAGGCGGCAAAGAGTGTAAAGTACGGCGGAATGAAAGAAAACGATGCGCTGAAAATGGTAACAATCAATCCGGCAATACAACTCGGTGTTGATGATGTGACCGGCTCGATTGAGGTAGGCAAACAGGCAGATGTTGTTGTGTGGACAGGACATCCGCTTTCCAATATCTCGCGTGTTGAACAGACATATGTGGACGGTAAAAGGTATTTCGACCGCGAAACAGATGCACAGCTTCGCTTACGCGACGGGGCGATACGTGCAGAATTAGAACAACGCGCTTTGAAGGCATTGAGCGGTGGCGAGGCAAAAGCACCAACGGCATCAAAGAGCAAACGCGAGTATGACTGCGAAGACACCGGCAATGAGGTCGGCGGAAATGACTGTAATGACTAACCCGCAGAAGTACGCTATGAAACTATCCCGCACCATAGTCACCTGCCTTGCAACATGGTTTGTGTTCAGTATCACACTGCACGCGCAATATCCTGGTGCATTGCTACACCCTGCGTATGAACCGTATGATGATAAACATAATGTTCAACATCCTGTGCAATGCAGTCACGCAAAGAAAGCAGCGGGTTTGCAGAATGTCATGTCAGCAATATCTTCACCAACATTCTACCGTCCGCAGTCGTTCGATGTGTTGAGTTACGACGTTTCGCTCAACATCGGAGATGCACCGTTAAAACGCATTCGGGCGAGTACTTGTCAGATAAAAATCCGATGGCTCACAACACCTGATACGTTCAGGTTTCACCTGCGCTCACTTTCAGTTGATACAGTTACAAGTACATTCGGAAGTTTTCAACAAAACACAGAAACAGCCACTGCGTCAGGTACACCGGCAGACGCCGATTTTCATTACACAATCGCTGCTTCAAAATTTATGAAAGTTGGCGACACTGTAACTTATGCAATTCGTTACTCGGGTACTATGACGGGTGAACCACTCGTGAACGGATTCTCGTGGGGTGGCGTGCAATCGTCTGGTACATCACTTTATGCTCTTGGTGTCGGGTTCGGTAACAACTACGTTTCAGCAACCTCACACTGGATGCCGTGTTACGACCATCCTTCCGATAAAGCCACATTTCGCGCTGCGTTTATTTGTCCCATAGGATACACTGTGGCATCGAACGGACTTCTCATTAACGTTGATACTGTCCGTGAAATCTCCGAGACGTTTTTGCGGTTCACATGGGAAATGAAATCCCCTGCGGCAACATATTTGCTCACGTTTGCGGCTGATAAGTACCACAGGTTGAGTTATCAATCCCAAAGCACATCACCCGTACCGATCGAAGTGTATGCACAAGCGGTTGATACATCCCAAACCCGAAGGTCGTTCCGCCTGCTCCCTCGAATGGTAACCTCATACGAGAAACTGTTCGGTGATTTTCCGTTTGAAAAAGTCGGCTTTGCAAATACGCAGCTTGGTGCAATGGAACATCAGACAATGGTCTGTTATCCTACTTCATTAAGCAGAAGCGGTGACACTGTAAACTCTGTTGCAGCACATGAGCTTGCGCACCAATGGTTTGGCGATTTGGTCACTGCATACGATTTCCGCGATGGCTGGCTTAGTGAGAGTTTTGCTACATACGGCGAGGCACTGTGGGCTGAAGAATTAGGCGGTGACAAAGGGTATATTGATAATATTCAGAAGCAAATCAACGATTACTTCAGCCGCTACTCTAATCCTCAAAGCCCATATTTCGAGGGCATCCTCCCCACATACGATTACCCGCGGACACCTCCATCATCGAACTATCCACGAGCTATATACGAGCGCGGCTCCATTATACTCGGAATGCTCCGCTCGTATATCGGTGATACATCGTTTTTCCAAGGCATGACAGAGTACTTAACGAGATCACGTTTTGCGAATGCAACCTACGACAGCGTCCGCACAGCGTTCGAGCGCACCGCACCGACGCAACTCCGCGACTCCATCGCCCCATACCTTCGTCAGTGGATTAAAGGCAAGGGTTGGGCAACGCTCTCGATAAACTCCTTAAAATTCCGTCAGCAAAACGGCGAATGGAAAATGCTCGTTTCAATGCGCCAAGTTCAACCGGATAGCTTTGGCATTTATACGATACTCCCCTTTGAACTTTCGCTACGCACCCGTACAGGCGAACTGCAACACTATCCTCTACTCCTTTCTTCTCTCGACACGACGATTGAGTTCACGAACATCGGTGATGTGACAGCTATCTCCATCAATACAGGATCGAAAGTACGTTCACTTGTCAAGATAGCAGCAACGCCAACGATAACGAGTGCGGATATTGAACAGAGTACAGGAACAGTTACCGTGTATCCTAATCCTGCCTCGGATGTAGCATGGATAGATTGTACAAGGGCTGGTATCCCTTCAGTTTCAACTGTTACTGTGTATGATGCACTGGGTCGTACCGTACAACATTTCACAACACCTGAAACGACATCTTTGATACCGCTCCAAACACAGTCCTTAGCAAACGGTCGGTATATGGTGGTCATAAGTAGTACCACAGATTCCCAAACAGTCACGCTAACCATCGTCCGTTAATACATACACATCATGGCTCGATATAAACTGACGGTTGAATACGAAGGGACGCGCTATAGCGGTTGGCAAGTACAGAAGAATGCCCGGACAATACAGGGAGAGTTAATTGGGGCTGCGAAAGGCATGTTTAAAACCGACGACTTCGAGATTATGGGCTCTGGCAGAACAGATGCCGGGGTTCACGCACTTGGTCAGGTTGCCCACTTGGAAGCCGTCACAACACTTGCACCGAACATCATTCAGATGAAACTGAACGACAAACTGCCCGCCGACATCAATGTGTTGCACGTCGAAAAAGCCGCCCATGACTTCCATGCTCGGCATCATGCAGAGGCACGGACATACCTGTACCAAATCGCTACCCGACGAACCGCATTTGGCAAACGCTATGTGTGGTGGATTAAAGACAAATTGAATGTCAGTGTCATCCAGCGTGCAGCAACTCTCTTTGAAGGAATGCATGACTTCCGTGCATTTACAAAAGACAACCCGACGGAAAAATCCACCAAAGTCCTCCTTGACGAACTGCGCGTCGAGCAACATGGCTCGCTGATATTATTCCGAATCACCGGTTCGCATTTTTGGTGGAATATGGTTCGTCAGGTTATTGGCGTTCTTGCCGAAGCAGGTCGGGGCACATTGAATGAAAGCGACATCGAAGCATTACTCAAGAATAAAAGTTCGATTCAGACCAACAAATACACAGCCGCTCCGTCGGGGTTGTTTTTAGAACGTGTGTATTACAAAGGCGACAAGCGGGTGCATAGTTTGCGCCCCACACTTAACATTGATTAGCACAGCACCAGACAAGATGAAATCAATAGCACTCATCATGG
Source organism: Candidatus Kapaibacterium sp. (assembly GCA_016788605.1). Taxonomy (GTDB): domain Bacteria; phylum Bacteroidota; class Ignavibacteria; order Kapaibacteriales; family NICIL-2; genus JAEUSO01. The sequence goes on from JAEUSO010000025.1 coordinate 4,051, forward strand.
CGGGCGGCACGGGAGCGCGCCTTTATCCGCGAAGCACCGAAAAGAAACCGAAGCAACTCATCCATTTGCTTGGCGAAGGAACCATGATTCAGAATACAGTAATGCGGTTACTGCCGCTCTTCAATCCCGACGATATTTTTGTTGTGACCACAGAACAACTTGCCCATGTAGTACGCGACCAACTTCCGCTCATACCTCCGCATAATATCATCATGGAGCCGTTCCGGCGGAACACCGCGCCGTCACTCGCATTAGCAAATGTTATCCTTGAAAAACGATATGAAGAAGATGTGACTGTGGTTGCAATGCCGTCCGACCATATTGTGCATAACATCGGCGAGTTTCATGCAAGCGTTGAAACAGCAATTCACGCTGCATCCACGATGAACGCAATTGTTACTATTGGTCTGCAGCCCACCCGCGCAGAAACAGGATACGGTTACATGCAGATTGATGAGGAGGAAATACGTGTGTCGGAAACCGATGCCTCAACAATCAGAAAAGTCAACATCTTTGCTGAAAAACCTGATGTAGCAACGGCACAGCGTTTCATTGATGCAGGTGACTTTCTCTGGAACAGTGGGATGTTTGTTTATAGACACAGCATTTTCGAGCAGGAGTTTGCCGAGCACCTGCCCGAGCACGCACCGCTTTTCGCACCGCTGCATCACTCACTTTCGATTGACGCATTCAATCACGTCCTATATAACTCCTACCGACAGATACGCCCGATTTCGATGGATTACGGCATCATGGAAAAGACACAGAATGTGTTTTGCGTTATTTCAAATTTTGAGTGGAGCGATGTCGGCACATGGGACGAGTTATACCGTCTCTCGAAGAAGGACTCGCGTAAGAATGTTCTTGAAGGCGATGTGTTCACGGTCAATACAAAAAACTGTATGGTGAGTTCGTATGGAAAGGTTATTGCCCTTGTGAATGTTGAGGATTTGATTGTGGTTGATTCTGAAAACCTCCTGATGATTTGCAAGCGCGGAGCTACTGAAAATGTTACGGAGCTTGTTGATTTGCTCCGCCGCAAACAGAACACATCGTTAATCTAACGGCATCTTCTATTTAGCCGGCGGCTTGTTGGCTTCTGCCGTGAGTCGCGTGAGCTTATTGACCAAATCGCCGCTGAACACCGAGTGCATTGCCATTTGCAATTCTTCATCCCTGCTCATAAGTTCACGTAACTTTGCTTTGTTCCATGTAAGTACTCGTGATGCAATGATAGTGCTCACATTTGCCGTTGCCTTATTACCGGACAGAAAACTCATCTCACCGATGAAATTGCCGTTTCGCAAGTAGCTGACAATCTTATCACCAACCTCTACTTTTAATAATCCTTCGTACACAACTATAAGCGATTCGACTTCCTTATCCTGTGTAACAACCCTCTCGTTTTCACCTATGGTTTTCCATTCCGCGATATTCAACAACCGTCTGTATTGTAAGAGCGGGATACTGCTGAATACCATTCTGTGCAAGTGTTTCTCTTCGTCGGTGAAGTGTATTCCGCGCCGCTCCTGATAAAGCATGAAAAACTGATAGCAATTCACAATCATGTAGAAGAGACACCATATAATGTCTATCCACACCGACTGACCGGAAGAGAAAAAATAGCGTGCAATCAGTTCGGTCGTGGCAGCGCAAATCACAATGACGCGCAGCCAATACACATCCTTCAATGCAAACCCAATCAAATAGAGTAGCATTGATAGATTCAGTATGATTTCGTACCAATTCAGCAGCATATATTTCCGTCGGTGGTAATTCGACTGCAAAGTACAGAATTGACCGTATTCACGCATAAAGAAAAAGCCCGCATGGAGAATTACACACGGGCTTCTTTATGTATCGGTTACTCTTACGATTCGGTTTTATCGAACTCCTCTTTGGTGATTGGCAGGACAACGCCAAGACCGGGTTTCTTCATAGCATCGTTCAATTCTTTTAGCTCTTTTGCAAACCAAGTACGTAACTGTACTTCGCATTCAGTCACCTTCTTTTCAAGGTTTGTTACCCGGCGCAGTTGGTCTGCACTCGGCATACCGGCAAAACCGGCGATGTCACCATAAATGTCGGCAAGTTTCTCGCGGAGTTGCGGCTCGGTGTCGGCAAAGAGTGTACTCTTTTTTGCAACGATTGTCTTATGAAGCGAATCAAATTTTGTAACAAGCGACTCCGTCTTCGCTTTTATCTCCGGTGAAGCGATATTCGGTATTCTTGCAGTGAGTGTATCGCGGACACTTGTCAGTTGTTCAACAGCATAGGCGGTGCGTTCAATCAAAGCATAGCACCTCATCATAGCATCGAAGTTGGCTTTGCGCGCCTCACGGGTGTGGATGGAGCGTTTATCGTAATCAATAACAACTTTGCCGGTATAGGTTTTATCATCCTTAGTGATTTTCACAACGTACTCGCCAGCAAGAACTGTCGGACCGAAGCCACCGCCACCGCTATTCTGCGATACTGCAACTTTCGGCGGTTTCATTGACATTCCCCAACCAATCCGGTTGATGCCCTTTCGCTTTCCGGCGGGAAGCGTAGTAATGACATCACCTTTTGTATTGAGTATCTCAATCTTCATGTCGCCAATCATGTGACGCGCTTTCAAGTAATACACAATCTGTGCATTGTCGTTCGGGCTTGGGGCATAAAATTCGTCCGAGCCACCGAACTCTTGGAATCCGCTTTCATTACGGATGAGCGAGGTTCGCGCAGGCAGGAATGTCAGATCGTTTTGCATTGCTTGCGGCGTTAGCGAGCGCAACGGTGTGATGTCATCAAGAATAAACACGCCCAAACCGTGAGTTGCGACAATCAGGTCATGTTCACGCGGATGCACTTGAATATCGCGTACGGGTGTGCATGGTATGTTGCCTTTGAATCTCGCCCACTCTTTGCCTCCGTCAATCGAGATAAACAATCCGAGTTCAGTACCTGCAAAGAGCAGATTTTTATTCACCGCATCTTCGCGGATGACATGGGCAAAGCCGCGTAGCGAATCACTCATCAACCGTACCCACGATGTTCCACCATCGGTGGTTTTGTAGATATACGGTGTCATGTCGCCGCGTGTGTGATTTTCAAACGATGCATAGCACGTCATCTTATCAAATCGGCTTGGCTCAACAGTACTAACCCACGTTCCTTTTGGCAAGGATAGTGGTAAAAACTCCGCCTTGTTCGACCACGTTTTTCCGCCATTCAAGGTAACTTGAATATTGCCATCGTCCGTGCCGACCCAGATAATGTTTTGGTCGAGTGGTGATTCGGCAATTGTGTATATCGTGCAATGGTTTTCTGCGCTGGTATTATCTGCTGTCACACCACCGCTATTCTCAGGGTTGTATTTCGCTGAGTCGTTCGTTGTCAGGTCGGGAGAGATGCGCTCCCATGTATCACCATGATTTGTTGAGCGATGCAGGAAGTTCGAGCCGAGATAGATGACGGAATTATTTGTCGGACTTTGGGTAATCGGAGTATTCCAATTAAAGCGTAACTTCTTCTCGCCTTCTTCCTCGTACGGTTTGATTGAACGTGATTCATTGGTGCGGATATGACGACGGACAGCGTTCCCGCCTTGGCTTTCGAAGTAAATGATGTTCGGGTCTTTACGGTCGCGTATAACGGTAAATCCGTCACCCCAACCGGTTGCCTCCCAGTTACGGTTTTGGATTCCTCCGCCCGGTACCCTGTGCGGAACCAACCACGAACCGTTGTCTTGCAATCCGCCGAATACATTATACGGCTCTTCAAAATCATAACTGATGTGATAGAACTGAGCAAGAGGAAGGTTGCGGAATTGAACCCACGATTGCCCCCTGTCCACACTGCGGTACACACCGCCGTCGGTACCAAGCAGTAAGTGCTGCGGATTCGTCGGGTCTATCCATAAAGCGTGATGGTCGGGGTGTGCGCCACCGCCATAGTTGAATCCGTTGAATGTTTTACCGCCATCGTTGCTCATCCCTAGTTGGAATGATGGACGATACACCCTGTTCTCATCGAACGGATCAACATAGAGACAGGAGAAATAAAACGGGCGCGCTGTCACACTGACAGCATTCGAGCGTTTCTCCCATGTTTCACCTCTGTCCACCGAACGGTAGAGCCCGCTTTCTTTCGATTCGAGCATCGCATACACCACATTCGGCTTGCTCGGCGAGATAGCCACAATGCAACGTCCTAAATCACCGTCGGGCATCGTCTTTGTGAGCTTAGTCCATGTTGCCCCGCCGTCGGTTGATTTGTAAAATCCGCTGCCCGGTCCGCCTGAGCTGAACGTGTATGCTTTGCGGCGGAATTGCCACATGGTTGCATAGACGATATTCGGATTTTCAGGGTCAATCGCAACATCGGAACAACCTGTTTTCTCGTCCACATAGAGAACTTTGGTAAATGATTTTCCGCCGTCTGTCGTCCGGTATAATCCCCTGTCGGGCGAATCTCCCCACAATGCACCAACACCTGCAACAAGGACTACATCGGGGTTCTTCGGATTCACTGCAATTTTTGTAATACGTTCAACTTTCTCCAAGCCGACGCGCTTCCATGATTCACCGGCATCCGTGGTTTTGTAGAGTCCGCCGCCAATGCTCACACTGTTGCGACAGTTGCTTTCGCCTGTGCCAACCCAGAGGACGGAATCCTGATGACGCGGGTCGAGAGCCATTGCACCAACAGATTGATATTCTTCTTTCTCGAACAAACGCTCGAACGTTGTTCCGTTGTCTTTTGATTTCCACACGCCGCCTGCTGCAGTCCCCACATAGATACATAGCCGTTTATCCATCGGGCGACCTTGCTCGGCAGGCAGATAGAGTGCTTCAATAGCGGTAATCCGCCCGGATGACGTTGCGGGACCCAACTGGCGTGCGCTCATGCTGCCAAAAGTATTCGATGTAACGAGCGGTTGCGCCACAATGCTTGATTGCGCGCATAGTACAAGAGCAAGTATGATAAGTTTCTTCATAAATAATTGTCAGTGAATTCTATAAGATGATAATGTGAAATGATGGCTTACATACCGTTATTCGTCGCCGGTTTCGGTTGCGGCTTCGCGGGCATAGAAAAGAGCGATTCATTGATTGTTGTTGTGAAATCGTATCGTTCGATAAAAAATCCCCCGCCCCATTGGCTTTCGCTTGCAAACGGCAACATAACCCCATTGACTTTGCGGTAGTTGCTGTAATATGTTGTTGATTCCTCCTCTTCGCCGTCCACTGTCATTTTGGTTACAATTTTAACAATCAGATACGAATCAACATCCAAGTAATACTCGCGGATAACTCCGTCTTTTCGGTATGCAACTATTTTGAAACAATCTGAGCCGTCAATCTCCTCTTTATCTTTTAGTTCAAGTCGTGTTTCCTTTTGCTTATAGGAAAGCAGGTCGTTATTCAACAGTTCTGAATTTAACGCAAGATTCATCTGTGCCGACTTGTTCATGGGCTGCGGTTCAAGCGAGCCGCTCCACGGCTGTATGTTCCATGCCATTGTTCCGTCGAATGCTGTTACCGACATGATACCGGGTTGCACATCCATTTCAGAGCGCACTTTCCCGCCCGACAGCATCATTCTAAACGGTTTCTTCCACGAACCGGAGCTATTCACGTAGCGACCCGACATGATACAACTTTTCGCTTTTGCGATGTTCTCGACCGTTCCCATTGCAGCATAGTGTTTTGTAAGAACGTCGTTGAGGGTTTGAGCGGATGATGAACAGTGGAACATCGCAATAAAGAGCGCGCTCCAACACAAAACACAGGATATTGCAATACGCATGATTTTCCCCGAATGTAATGATGAATAATCGTGATTAGTTATGAGAACCACGGCGTTGCCGCCGATTACGGATTTACTCGTGCAAAGTTACGTTTCTGAAATGTTAATGTTTGTATCTGTATTGTTCACGAAGACCAAGTATCAAGGTATAATTCCTATGATAGACAGTATCATACTTTGTTGTGATCAGTGTTCTGAATACGTCGTTCTGTGAGTAGTAACCCAGTGTTGAAAAACCTTTATGAATAAAAAACATTTGCGACTCATTAACATCCGTAAGGATGTAATCGGGTTTCTTTTCTATAACATCCCGTATGATATGATTGTACCACACTGCTTCTAATGAATCCTTTGGAGGACGACATTGTACTTTGCCATTATGGAGTTGTTCGGTATTATGAAACCCGCCCAAAAACCACAGGCACTCGAATGATGCTACCGAAGTGTACCCGGCTTCCAGGCATATCTGTGAAACAGGCGGAACGTTGGTTGAAAGATTATACACTGTAACAGGATGGTGGTTTTGATTCTTTGATTTCTGTATCTCTTGCAGTGATTCGATTACATCGCGTGTCATCAATACGTAATTGTTATATGTTTTATGTATTGCACGCACAAAATACAATCCGCCAAATGTTATCATAAAACCTGAAACTAGAATAATCACATGGAGTCGCTTTATACGATTCCTACCCAAGACCACTGTAGGGTTCAACTCGAAAACTAACCCGACTAATGCACCCGCGCTGAAGAACAACGCAGGGTAAAAATGATACCCGAATCCTTTACCCTGAACTAAAGCAATGATTAAGAACGCACAAGATGCAATGTAAAAATTATGAGAAGTCCGGTTGGTGTACTGTCCCCGAACAACATGCCTGCATACGATGTATGCCATATTGAACAGTATTACCACCTTAGCAGAGTTTGCAAGTGATAGCACACCTACTCCTTTTGTATATGTTGCACGGGCTAATGTCAGCATATCAAAATACTGCGGGTAAAGCACGAGAATCAGCATCCATATTCCAACCGTTGTTCCGAATGAAAACAGGAGCGGACGCATAGTAACTGAGTAGAGTTTCTTATCCTGCCATATACTCCAAAGGTAAAGCATTACCAAGACGAGCATAAAATGTGGCTTGATTGAAATACCGATACCGGCGATACATCCGGCGATTGCATTCCGCCAATATCCCGTTTGTCTGTTCCCCGGCATACTAATCATCGGTAGCAAAAAACATACGGTCATGTATTCTCGTTGAAACACTTCATATCCGCTGAACAACAGCATCATATAAAAGAACAGCGCACCGATGACAAGTGACTTGACATTACCATAGCATTGTATGTAACTCCTCATTCCCGACCACACTGAGACAAGGGTTACTACAATCCCGCATAACATTATAGCGTGTATATCGCTTAGAAGACCGCTTTGAGCAATTAGGGCAGGCAGAAGCCCTACAAACCATATAACAGGAAGGTTTTGGTCAAAGAAATCAGAGTACGGGGTAAGTCCTGACAGGATGTTTTCAGAATACACATAATTGGCTGCGACATCATGATTGATAATGCTGAATCTTTGAAAGATGATCAACCACAACGCAGTAACACAAGCATAAACAACGATGAATATAAAACCCTGTTTCGATACTACAGTGCGAAGAATATAGTGCATTGACCTAGTGTAAATCTACGAATGTGCCTGCTTCATCGGACAGTAGCAAACGCCGTCTTTGATGCACTCCCGCCCGCATGGTACCACATACATTCGTGGAATCGCTGTCGGGAATTTCTCTTTGATTGCCGCTTTAATCTGTTGTTCAATCGGATATGCCTGTTCAAAGGTATAATCATATGGCATGACAACATCAATCTCGACAAAAATGTCTTTGCCCGATTGGCGGGAATGCACGGTCTTGAACTCGCAGAAGTTCGTGAAGTTCTCCGCTACAACAGCAAGTATATCAAACTGAATGGTCTCGGATAGTGTCTTGTCGAGAAGTTGGTTAATCGCTTCCCTTCCGTGTTTAATCGGAACACGAAGCGCAATCAACAGAAGCACAACAGCACTGATTCCATCTACAAAACGTGCGGCATTCTTAAACTTCATTTCAGTCAGAATCCAGCCCGCAGCAAGACCAATCAACACAAATGCTTCGATGAGCGAATCCGTCTTCCACATATCGGCATCGTAGTTCAGCATGGGCATATCGAAGCGAACCGCCCTGCGGGTTTGCACACGTGCAATGTACATCATCACGATGAGCGACACCACCGTGAATGCCATGAGGATTGGATAGCTTTGCACAGTATTCACTTGTTTCCAATCAACGATTGCCTGATACATCGTGAATCCAAGTGTCACCAAGAGCATCATTGCACTTAACAGCAATCCTAACGCTTCGTATTTACCATATCCATAATTGAAAATATAATCGGGAGAGCGGATGCTGCGGTTGACTGCCGCTACAAGTACCAAAGAGTTCACAATATCTATAGCTGCAACGATACCGTTTGTCCGAACGGCAAGTGATGACTCTACCACACCGAGCGCGATGCCAAGCAATGCAAGAAATACACAGGCAATCAGCGAAATATAGGCGGATGATACCGGACTGCGGCGAGAGAGTATCTTTTGCAATGAGAAATTCATAGTCAAATTTACGGCGTTGAGTCGAGGCGGCTGTATATCAATATTACAGGTCGCTCTCCGACACTTTATGCATAGCTGAAAATGATGAATCTCCGCTTGTATTTTTCATCATCGGTTTCTTGAGAACAGCGGGTATCTTCTCGTCAAAGAGTTCATAGACGGCGCGCAGATGATAACGGAAAATCTCATCGAAAATATGGCGTGAATCGGCGGAATGGTCATCGCCGTACCACCAGAACCAGTCGCTGCCTTCCGCAATATAAATATGCTCCATCGCCTCTTTCCAGATAGCATGGGTTACACGGCGCGAGTCAATCAGTTTGCGGGCTTTTCGCAATTCGTCCCACGCAGCGTTTTTCTCGTCGTGACCTATCCAGATTTTGAAGTTGCCGAATATCCACGAACCGGCTGTTATGTGTTCTAATGTCCGTTCCGGTACGGGCGTGCATTGTTCTGTCACTGTACTAAAATGGACTGTGCGTAACTCAGGATGTTCCGAAAGACACTTGTACAACGCTCGAAGAAAATCAACACCATTGTTTTGATAGTATTCCCAACAATTCTCGCCATCCAATATGACAGGAACAACCGCCTCATCGAGAACGGACTCGCCGTGTTCTTTGATGAGTAATGAACGTATTGAACACAGCCGCTCGATAAAATTCGCCGCTGCATCTTCGGCTTTCCAATGCTGATAATCAAAGCCGATTGCATCACTGAGCGAATGGTCGCGGAAAAAAAGTGTGATGTGTTTCGCATACGGCAGTGCGATTCTATACGGGAAGTATTTTGACGTTGATGTGTAGTTATCGCCAAGCGTGTTTCGCAGAACATGTTCATCGGTCGCAGTCCATGTAATGCCTCGTGTTGCAATAAGCGACAACGCTGAGTCACTGATAGAACCTTCGGCAAGCCACATCCCTTTTGCAGCCGTATTGAAGGTCTGTTCAAAAATCAGTTGTCCGCGCTGAACGTGATAGTCGGCATCGTTGAGTTGGTGGTAGCGCCGCTGAGGTAATGGTAGTTCAGGAGTCGCTTCCTTCGCAACATCGGAGTCAATCAGGAGCGGCAGGATGGGATGATACAGTGGTGTCACACTAAGTTCCGCTATTCCCGCCTTCTGGAGTTCGGATAGAACAGGTAATACATTACGCATCAACAATTCATGGAACGAGAGTACGATATTCTTTTCCGTGACAGTGAAGTTACCACCTTTTTTCAACAAGGATTGAATCGCCGGATGTTGACGGGAAAGTTCACCAATCCAAGTCAAGTTATACCATACTTGCAGGTCTAACCAGTCCTGAATAGTATATACGCGTATGGCATTGTTTTCATCACGGGATTTGACGTAGAGTTCGTTGTACCGTTGATATGGATGTACCATCGTCGCAACATTACACCGGAAAAACAGTGTCAGAATATCACGCTTTTCTTGTTCGCTTAACGTAGCCGGTTCAAGGGATGAAAGACGTTGAACTACATCACGCACAGTGCCTTGATATTCTTGTAATTGCAGAATAAGTGATGGCACGACGTTGTATGTGAGACGGAGGTCGGGAAATTCAAAATGGAGATGTGATAAATCGCAATAGTCCTTTGCAGCATGAAGGCGCACCCACGGGAGCGGCATCTCTTCACCGACAGTATAATATGGTTGGTGGTGATGCCAAAGGATTGCCACTCGCAAACATCCGCTCTGTGCCTTTTCTGCGTTGTCCACTATATGCGTTTCTTAGTGTTCTGCAACTTCTTGGATTTTTTCTTGGCGTCTGCGGTTTTGGTATTGCCGGGTAAAGGTGGGAAGACCACTTTGAATCTTGTTGCTCCGCGCAAACGCCCCTTATTATCAGGTCGATTCGGGAATTTTAAGAACAACTCCAACTGCTCTCCAAGAACACCCGAAACAGGTAGCATTCTCTCGGTGCTAAAGAGCACGGTTCCTCCTTGATTAACAACAGAGCGGCTGTACACTTGCAGATTGGCATTGACTACCGCTTGCGCCCCCTGACCTGTTTCGGAATATGTAAGCCGGTAGCACTTCAGACCGAATGTGTCAATGATCTCTTTATCAAGAGTCGAGTGGCATAGGCGGTTAATCAACGGATAGGGATACCCGTTCTCTGCCAATGTATCCTGCGACTTGTAATCGCAATGTTTGTGAACTGTGTTAGTATGGCAGAGTGTATCTGAGTAGAGTTGTCGCAACAATATGTGCTGATACGGTCCGCCGGGGGCATTCGCAGCATTATTTGTATCAAGTTGTTTACTTAGGATTCGCTTGCCGTTCGGGGCAAGAATAATATAGGCAGTCCTGCCAATCCAGTCCGATTTCTTCCGTGTTCTTGCAGAATCAACCGGCGACCATTCCTTCGATGTGGATGATTCCAATGTTTGGCGCAGATACATCGAACCTGTAGAATCAACATAATCACAAACAACCGAAACATAGTCGGTGCGATGACGTATGAGAGCGTTCCTATCGGGAAACGTTGTTGTGTCTTGTGTGATAAACTCATATACCAAAGAGTCGCCTGTACGGAATCCATACCGGAAACATTGTGCATCCTTGACCGCCTGATTTCCATCAGCTTCATGAGCGAAGTGCGGAACTGTAACAACAATCCCGCACATAACTACTATCAAGGAAAAGAGGAGCTTTCTCACATTCGTTGGATTTATTTCTTCTTTGCAGGAGGTTGCTTTGAAGCCATAACGCGGCTGAATGTCGCATCTACGTCAATTGCCATTGGAATCTCCATCTGCATTGGTTGGGTCATAGAAAGCCGTTGGTCGAGTTCTGTTTTCACCTGTGATGAAACTTGCATACCTGTGGCAAGTTCAACATAGCCAACACCTTTTACAATTCCATCACCCGCCATGCTGAGTTCATTACCCATCTGCATTACCGTACCGTCAATGATGAGTTTCTCGCTGCGAATGAGGATTCGAGCACATTTCATCCCAAGCGTATCAACCATTCCGTCGAAAGTATATTTCATACTTGATGTTGTGATAATCTTGCCACCTTCGCCGTTCTCACCCATCTTATTGGTATCATTCATTTGCTTTGTCCATGACGCACCTTTCTCCAACTTCGACCCTGTGTAATCAAGAATCAACATTTTGGAGAGTGCGCCGCCGGACGCAACCTGACTTGCTATGCGAGCTGCGGGAGTGCGGATGTTTGCCGACTTCCCTTTTTCCGACACTTGAGATTTTACGTTACCATCAGTAGTAAATGTGATTGTTTCATACACATCTTCATTCTTCACGGTGAGGGTTGTATCCGCCATACCCATCATTCCCATTCCTTTTACATCAATCGTCTGTTCACCGGGTGTGACTTTGGCAACAATTCCCGATGCATCCACACTTTGCACTTGGATGTTCAGTGTTGAGGTAGCATTGGCGGATGTTGTGTTTTCATTGCCCATCATAGTGATGGTCTGTTTGGACTTTGTGCTTGATGCGTACGAATAGACATCGTTCGGCTTTAGTTTATACTCAAGTTTTGTCTGTGCATGAGCAATAACGCCGAAGAGTACGATGATACTTGTAATAAAAAAATGCTTCATTGTATAATAAGTTTGGTGAACAATAGAGGCATGAACGCCGAAATAGTTACAATGTTGCACGGAGATTATACTACTTCCGCTTCCATCGCTTGTTTTGCACGCTTTGATGCGCGCTGACGCTCGGTTGTGTTCAATATCTTTTTACGGATGCGGAGCGAAAGTGGTGTCACTTCCAACAGCTCATCATCCTCGATAAACTCAATGAACTGCTCTAAGCTCATCAAGCGCGGGGTATTGAGTTTTACGATACCGTCCGAGCCGCTCGCCCGCATATTCGTCAAGTGTTTTGCCTTGCATGGGTTCACGCTCAAATCGTCTTCACGCGAGTTTTCACCGACAATCATTCCTTCGTAAATCGGAGTGCCCGGCTCAATGAAAAGGACACCGCGCTCTTGTGTTGATTCAAGCGAATATGCAGTTGCAACACCTGTCTCCATTGCAACCAAAGCACCGCGCAACCTGCTGCTTACTTCACCCTTAAACGGTGCGTATCCCGCAAAGTTGTGATGGATTAGTCCTTCACCGCGAGTAAGTGTCATAAAGTCCGTTCGGAATCCGATAAGTCCGCGTGCAGGTATCATAAACTCGGCGCGCATTCCGGTTCCAACGGGAATCATGTTTGTCATCTCTCCCCGACGGCGACCAAGGTTTTCAATCACGCTGCCGATAGATGTTTCAGGACAGTCAATCACCACGTGTTCCATCGGCTCCATTAACTGACCTTGCTCATTTCGCTTCATCAACACTTCCGGTTTTGAAACCGAAAACTCGAATCCTTCGCGACGCATTGTTTCGATCAAAATCGCCATTTGCAATTCACCACGTCCAGACACTTTGAATGTATCCGGCGAATCCGTATCCTCAACACGCATTGCCACATTCGTCCGCAATTCGCGGTAGAGACGCTCGCGGAGTTTCGGGGTGGTAACGTGCTTGCCTTCTTTACCGGCAAACGGCGAGTTATTCACCATGTAGTACATAGCGAGTGTCGGCTCATCAATTTCAACGTATGGAACGCGCTCCGGTGCCGAGGGATCTGCGAAGGTGTCACCGATTTTCACATCATCGAAGCCAGAAAGACAGATGATTTCACCTGACTCCGCTTCTGTGATTTCCGTTCGCTGCAAACCTTCGAACGCATACATTTTGGTAATCTTACTATTCACCGCTTTGTTGTCTTTGCCAAGCAGAACGATGTTGTCACCGACTTTCACTTTACCGCGATGAATACGTCCCACACCGATACGACCCAAGTAGTCGCTCCAATCGAGAGCGGTGATAATCATTTGGAATGGGCTTTCCGTATCGTATGGCGGACCGGGAATTGTCTTGACGATTGTCTCGAAAAGCGGCGTTAAATCCTCGTTCGGGTCATCAAGCGAACGCTTTGCAATGCCCGCTTTGCCGATTGCATAAATCACAGGAAAGTTAAGTTGGTCGTAGTCGGCGCCGAGTGCAAGGAAGAGTTCCATCACTTCGTTCAATACTTCGTCGGGTCGCGCATCGCTGCGGTCAATCTTGTTGATAACCACAATCGGTGTAAGTTTTAACTCGAACGCTTTTTTAAGAACAAACTTTGTCTGGGGAAGCGGTCCCTCGGCGGAATCCACCAATAGAATCACGCCATCAACCATCGAAAGGATGCGCTCGACTTCACCGCCAAAATCCGAGTGACCCGGCGTGTCCACGATGTTCAGTTTGTAATCCTGCCAACGCACGGCGGTATTCTTCGCCATAATGGTAATGCCTTTTTCGCGCTCAAGGTCGTTTGAGTCCATCACGCGCTCGGCAACCTGCTGGTTGTCGCGGAATGTTCCCGCCTGCTTTAAGAGTTGGTCAACAAGAGTTGTTTTGCCGTGGTCAACGTGAGCGATAATGGCAATGTTACGGAGGTTCTCGCGGGTCATCTGATGAGTTTGAATTGTGATACGGATAGTCGTCAGCAAAAACACGAAAAATGGTGAGTGTTTCTTGCAAAGCCAGCAAAATTACGGAAGGTACTTTGGTCTGGATGTTAATTGTTGTTCATAGTAAAGCCCCTCTGCGTGGTTCGCAACAAGGGGCTGTACATTAGGTGTTATTCTTTGATTATCGAGCCGATAACCACCGGTTGTTCGTCACTTGTCATGGCAAGAATTTGTGCAGCGTTTTCAGGACGGCAGATAATAATCATTCCGATTCCCAAGTTGAACACATGGCGCATTTCTTCCGTGTTGACACCGCCAGCTTCTTGAATAAGCGTGAAGATTGGCAGCCATTTCCACGAATCCCATTGAATATCAAGAGCCAGACCTTTGGGAACAACACGCGATGTGTTGCCCACAATACCGCCACCAGTTATATGAGATAATCCAAGTACAAGGTTTTTCTCAAGCAGCGGTGTAATTACACCGAGATACGAACGGTGGATTTCAAGAAGTGCAGAGCCAACACTTGTACCAAGGGAATCAACATGGTCGTTCACATCAAATTTCGAGAGCAATGCTTTGCGCCCCAATGAATACCCGTTAGTGTGTAAGCCGCTTGAACGCAAGCCGATGAGCACGTCACCTTCTTGGATACTCTTTCCGTCAAGCACTTTGGATTTTTCTACAACACCGACTATGGTTCCCGCCATATCATATTCACCGTCGGCATACATGGACGGCATCTCTGCTGTCTCGCCACCGATAAGGGCGCAACCATTTTTGCGGCATGCAGCCACAAGTCCACTGATAACCTGCTCGCCGACCGACGGTTCAAGACGACCGGTAGCAAAATAGTCAAGAAAGAACAAGGGTTTTGCTCCACAAGCAAGTATGTCGTTCACACAGTGGTTCACCAAGTCCTGCCCGACGGTGGAATGGACTCCCATGGCAAACGCCACTTTGAGTTTTGTTCCTACTCCATCAGTGCTGCTGACAAGCACAGGGTGCTCAAACTCAGGAAATTTTGCATCGTACAATGCGCCAAACAGACCAATATCGGCAAGGACGTTAGTATTAAACGTTGAACGGACAAGAGGTTTGATGCGACGCACCAAATCATCACCTGCTTCAATATCCACACCTGCTTGTTTGTAATCCATAGTATATGATAAATGTTATGTTCACAATGTTATATCTGGTAGCCCAAGTCGCGTAGCTCGCGTTCGTTGTCGCGCCACTCCTCACGGACTTTTACAAATAATTCAAGAAATACCTCGACACCCAAATGTTCTTCGATACGGGCGCGTGCTTGAGAACCGACCTCGCGGAGAGATTGACCTTTCGCGCCAATCAGAATTCCTTTTTGCGACATTCTGTCCACAATAATCTCGGCGGAAATCATCCATTTACGTTTCTCGCGTTCAGAGTATTTGATGACCTTCACTTCGGTTGAATACGGTATCTCGTCGCGAAATAATGCAAAGACCTGTTCGCGTATGAATTCCGACACAAAGAAGAGTTGCGGTTGGGTGGACAGCATCTCGGCATCGTGCATAAACTCGCCTTCGGGCAGATGGCTTTCAATCAGTCGGAGTAAATCACCGATGAACTTATTATTCTTCGCAGAGATGGCGATATTGTCTTTGAAGATTCCTGATTCAAGTAATTTAGTGATGATGGGTAACGCAGCCGCTTTCTCTTCCAACCTGTCCATTTTATTAATAACCAATATGACGGGTTTGCCGCTTTTGCGAACTTCAAGAATGGTCGGATCGTCAAGCATTTGCAATATGGATTTCAGCGGGTCGGTTACATCAACTAATACAATTACAACATTGGCTTCCTCGATTGCCTGATGGATATAGCCAATCATCTGGCGATGCAGCTCGAACTTCGGTCGCGGGACAATTCCCGGCGTATCGAGAAAAACCATTTGAGCGGTAAGTGTGGAGTAAATACCCAGCACCGATCGGCGAGTTGTTTCCGGCTTGGGGGTTACAATCGAGAGGCGTTCGCCAAGAATAGCATTGAGGAGTGTTGATTTGCCGGCATTCGGTTTTCCGACAATGGCAATATAGCCGAAACGGGTCATTATAATGTGCGTTGTTGTATAGTGATGCGAAAATACCACGTTAGCGATGAACAGGAAATGAACATACCGCCGTGTATATTGCAGCTGTCTGATTTTGATGCACCAAAATACCGCTGCTTATGTCCGAACAACTCCGATTGCACCAACTGCGTTTTACCCCTCTTAACATCACAGTGAAGAAGATCGTTCGCAAGTTGCTATCACGGTTGATTACACCGCTCCAACGACGGGAACACTATTTCAAGCAGACCTATTCAGCAGATATTAAACACAGTTCATTCCACCGATTCATACATTCACCCATTACCTTGCCCGTTGAGAATCAAAGAATCATATTAGCAGTGTGTGAACATTACTCACACCATCAATACTCATTGCTTGGTTCTGGATGGGTTTCACTGCTGCACGGTGCAGAATCGAAAGGGTTTGAAGGGTATAGGTATGACTCAAGATCTATATCACATTCAGATAGCAATGGTGAGTGGCTGGCGGCACATATCAATAGTTCCAACCTGCGATATGCACAAACAGCATGGCAACATATACCCAAACCATATCAGCCGTTGGATTGGCAACGTGATTGCAGAAGCGGATTCCGGTGGGACTCGAAGCAATGGCATGGAGAATTGACGATAAGCCAAGGGAATGGTGCAGACCCAAAGTTGCCGTGGGAATTCGGACGGATGCACTCGTTGCTTCACCTTGCATTGAAGTATTC
>JAEUSO010000260.1 GCA_016788605.1 Candidatus Kapaibacterium sp.
TATTCGACAAAGGTATTCTTGAAGATAGCGAAGGCATCGAAGTCAATTTCAAAAACACGGTAATTATCCTCACGTCGAACCTCGGCACTGACACGTTGATGAATATCTGTATGGCAAGCGACGGCAAGCCGCATACTGAGGAACTTATCGAAGCAATCCGCCCTGAACTGCAAGCGTTTTTCAAGCCCGCACTGTTGGGGCGCATGGTGGTTGTTCCGTACTACCCGCTTGGAGTAGATGAACTTGCCGACATCGTGAAGCTGAAAATCGCAAAGACCAAACGCCAATTCAAAGAACGCTACAATGCAACGCTTGTAACAAGTGATGCACTGATACGTGAAATCGCCGAACGCTGTACAGACCCTGACAGCGGTGCGCGTAACATTGACAACATTCTAACCAATACCATTCTGCCAGAGTTGTCGCTGCGGATTCTTGAGAAGATTGCCTCGAAAGAAAGTATCGGCGATGTGACGATTGACGTGGACGATAACAACGAGTTCACATATTCACTCTAAGTCAATTCACCGGCATTGGATTCTGATAGTTATTGTATGCGGGGATGGTTGATACGTCATCATCCCCGTTATAGTATCTGCGGTATTGTAGTACCGCCACACACATAGTTCGATATTTATTCAGCGGAGTTCTTATGGCACTGCCATCCCTTATCTCGTTCAACGGTCCTATAAATCTTGCAACACTCGGCTTCGAGTCGCTGCGCGGCGACGAGTATGTTTCCCGCCCGTATTCGTATATGCTTGAGTTACTATCCGAAGACCCGAATCTTGACGCATCATCCATCGTCGGACAGCATATCAGCGTGGGATTATGTGTACATACAAACACTGAGGCAAACAACAACCCGGGATTGGCAGCGCAAAAACGTTTTGTCAGCGGTATTGCGGCATCCTGCTCTGTCGAAGCGGATGCTATGAACAGGATTACGTGCCGCATAGAGATTGTCCCCGCATTCGCGTTACTCCGCTACCGGAAGAATACCCGCATCTTCCACAACAAAACCGTTGAGGATATTATAAATGCGATTGCAGGCGAGAACACCATCATGCAGAAAGGTCCCGTCACGCCGAAAATCACCAGTGCCACAAGCCCGATTGAATACTGTGTGCAATACAATGAAACCGACTTCGATTTTCTATCGCGGCTGATGGAAGAATACGGCGTGTGGTATTACTTTACCCATAGCGACGGAGCGCACAGTATGGTTATCTCGGATGATAAAAACAACTTCGGCGAAGCACCTCATGTTTCAACTCTGAAATTCCTCAACGCCAAGCCATCCGATACCGATGAGAAGGTGTGGAATCTTCCGATGTTGAAAGACCAGGCAACTCACTTTGCTTTGAAACGCCGACCTGTCTCAGCATCATTTTCCAGCAACGATTATTTCTTTGAAACAGCCACCACCGACCTCTATAAAAAAGTGGATGCAAGCAGTAAGCCAGCTCTGGGCGGCGCAGTGTATCACGAGTTTCCGGGGAATTACCAGACCGCTGGCGATGGTGAAACAATCGCCAACATGAGGATTGCGATGCTCGAATCCGACAACATCGAATATGTCGGACGCACCTATTCACGCTCGCTTACAGCAGGGCACACATTCTCAATGACGGAGCATATCAACGACGCACTCAATCAAACATGTGTGGTTGTTTCTATGCACATGGAAGCAACGATGAAGACATTTCACAACACGGTGGTCAGCATTCCGGCAAGCACGGAGTTCCGTCCCGAACGGCGCACGCAGAAGCCCGCTATTCACGGATACTTGAGCGGAAAGGTTGTTTCGGATAATGAAGGCGACGAGATTTTTACCGATGAATACGGCAGGGTAAAAGTGTATTTCCAATGGAACAGCTCTGCGAAGAAAGACGAGAACACATCCATGTTTATCCGCGTGGCACAGATGTGGGCAGGCAAGGGCTGGGGTACGATGTTCATACCTCGCGTCGGTATGGAGGCGGTCGTTGCATTTCTCGACGGCGACCCCGACCGTCCGATTGTCATCGGCACTCTCTATAACTCCGATTACACAATCCCCTATCCCCAGCCAAGCAAGAAAGATGTCAGCACTATGCTAACGCGAAGCACACCGAAGGGCGATGCAGGGAACGAGTTGCGATTTACGGATACCAAGGGTTCGGAGGAAGTTTTCTTGCACGGTCAGAAAGATTGGAACACCGTCATTGAGAACGACCGCACGTCGCATATCAAACACGACCAAACATTGCTTGTTGATAACGACAGAACAGACACCATCAAACATGACGACACATTGACTGTAGAACACGACCGCAAAGAGACAATTAAAAATGATGACACACTTTTAGTCGAGAATAATCGCAAACAAACAATCAAAGGAACAGAGACCTACGATGTCGAGAAGACACGCGATGTGCATGTTATTGGAAACAACACCGAGACCTACGATGCGAATGACACCGTTACCGTGAAGGGCAACCACAAACACACGGTCGAGGGTGACTATACAATTACCGTGAAGGGTAATCTAAAGATTGAAGTGGACGGTGATTTCTCGCTTGTAGCGAAGTCAATAAAGATGGAATCGAAAACCGGAACGGACATTGACGCTGGTACGACATTTAAGGCGGAGGCAAAAACATCTGCAACAATGAAGGGCATGACGACCACCGTTCAGGCATCAACAATGGGCGAGGTAAAAGCGGATGCAATGTTAACCGTAAAAGGCGGTATAGTCATGATTAACTAACGCCAAAGCAATGAAACTGCAAACGGTACAACAACTCGACGACAACGGCTCGCTCTACGCTGAATACACTGTGGATGAGAACGGTGTGTATCAAGGTGAATACATCCGCTTTTTTCCCGATGGAAAACGTGAGATTATCATGCACTTCGAAAAAGGCGCGATGCACGGACTGATGGAAATCTACACTGATGCGGGAACATTGTTACAGCGCATGAATTACTCGAGTGGTAAAGTGGACGGACTCTGCGAACAGTTCAATGCAGGCAAGCTGATTCAGACAATGAACTTTAAGGAAAACTTGATGAGCGGCTTAACGACGCGCTACAACGAACGGGGTATCGTCACATTTCGCGCTATGTACTCGCAAGGAAAAAAGAATGGCAAGTCGGAGTTCTTCAATGATGGCGGACACATCGAAAAAAGCGTATCGTATATTGATGATGTGATGAACGGCGAGACATGTGTCTATTATGAAAATGGCGGTATCAAAGAGCGCATCATGTATGCCGACGGCGTATTCCACGGTGAGTCATTGCACTACGACATATTGGGTAATGTCAGTCAGCGTCAGGTCTATTCCCACGGCGAATTGGTGAAGAATCCCCCGCCGCCAGTTCAACAACAACCAACCGCACCGCAAGGTGTTTGGATTAAACGATAACAACAAAACACAATGGGACAACCAGCAGCACGATTAACCGATATGCACGTCTGCCCTATGGTCACGCCGGGCGTACCGCCTATTCCTCATATCGGCGGACCTATTACCGGACCCGGCGCACCGACTGTCTTGATTGGCGGAATGCCCGCAGCAAAACTCAGTGATATGTGTGTGTGTGTCGGTCCGCCCGACTCCATCATTAAAGGTTCGGCGACAGTTCTCATCAGCAATATGCCGGCTGCTCGCATGGGCGACAGCACAGCTCACGGCGGTTCGATTGTCCTGGGAATGCCGACGGTACTCATCGGCGGATAATCCTGCCTATGCTATGTTGTGAAAGACGTTCTGCACATCCTCGTCCTCTTCAATCTTCTCGACCAATTTACTAATCTCATCCATCTGCTCGTCAGTCAGCGTAACGGTATTCAAGGGGATGCGTTGCATTTCGGCACTTACCACGTCAATCTTCTTTTCTTCGAGTGCGCGCTGCGTATGGACGAAGTTGCCGAAGTCGGTATAAGCAATCATGATATTCTCGTCGTTATCAATATCAATGTCCTCCGCGCCCGCATCAATCAGCTCCATCTCAAGGTCATCGCTTGTTTTTCCTTCCAAGGAAATCTTAAACACGCCGCGCCTGCTAAACAAAAATTCCAATGCGCCCGCCGTGGCAAGCGAGCCGTCGAACTTATTGAAATAACTGCGGACATTCGCCACTGTCCGTGTTGGATTGTCTGTCGCTGTTTCGACCACAATCGCAACGCCGTACGGACCATACCCTTCATAAACAATTTCTTGCAGGTCGGCGGCATCTTTGCCCTGAGCGCGTTTAATTGCAGCTTCCACCCTGTCTTTAGGCATATTCACCGCCTTAGCGTTTTGCATGGCGGCACGCAACCGAGGATTACCCGCCGGATCGGGTCCGCCGAGTTTGGTTGCAATGGCAATTTCTTTTCCTATACGTGTGAATGCTTTCGCCATGCGGTCGAAGCGGGCGAACATCTTATGTTTTCTCTTTTCAAAAATCCGACCCATGGGTGTGTTCTGCGAGTAAATGAGTAATGAGTGTTGTACACGAAATTACAACGAGTGCTTTGCGTACACCAATCAGGTATAGGAAAAATATAGTAGTTGAATCGTTTCTAAGATGCCTAAGAAGGTATCTCACCTACCTCACAACTTCCACAGACAGATGCTCGCAGACAGTTTTGCTGAGCGTGACTTTGCGTGACTTCGGTTCATGGAGTATCACGTTCATTGTTCCGTCGAACGGCTCAATATGCTCTACGGTCAGTTCCGTACCCAAGTGAATATTGATGCGCGTAAGGTAACTGAGTAGGTCGCTGCTGCCATTGAGTACTGCGCGGATAATACACCGCTGCCCTTTCGTTAACGATTGCAAGAGTAATGCGGGTACATCGGGCATGTTACCGTTCTTATCAGGAATCACCGAGCCGTGGGGGTCGTGTGTCGGCGAGCCAAGAAGCGCGTCCATTTTCTCGAAGAATGCGGGACTGATAACGTGCTCGATTTCTTCGGCGGGTCGGGTTCAACCATGGCCGCGTGCGAGCAGACCGGCCGCAACGCCTACCTGATGGAGTTGGATGAACTCTACGCGGACGTGATCGTCGAGCGCCTCCAGAAGCTCACCGGCGAACCCGCCGTT
>JAEUSO010000261.1 GCA_016788605.1 Candidatus Kapaibacterium sp.
CTTGCCACACGCGACTACTTTGCACGATTTGGAGTGAAAGGAAAATTGATAGACGGACGGCTTGTGAATCTAGGCATCGGTCAGGGTGAGATTGGTGTTACGCCGCTGCAAATGGCGGTCTATTGCGCCGCACTTGCCAATGGCGGTACGATGTATGTTCCGCATGTTGTCCGCTCATACTATTACAAAGAATCAAAACGCATGGAAAAGAATGCGTTCGATTCATTGAAACTGCCGATTAACAAAGAGTATTTTGATGTTGTGAAACGCGGCATGTTTGCTGTCTGCAACATTGCGGGCGGTACGGCGACAAATGTGAAAGTGGACAGCGTGAAAGTGTGCGGTAAAACGGGTACGGCTCAAAATCCCCACGGAAAAGACCATGCGTGGTTTATCTGCTACGCACCTGCCGAAAACCCGACGATTGCTATGTGTGTTATGGTGGAAAATGCCGGATTCGGTGGCGTAAAAGCAGCTCCCATTGCCCGAAAAATCCTTGATGCATACTTCCATCCCGACAGATATAAAGAATCTTCTACGGACAGCACAGCGACGAAAAAGCCCGCACCTGATTCGAGTCAAACAGCCGAATCCTACGCCGACTGATGAGAGTACATCTTCTACCTCACGCCACTAGCAATGTATCGCAACTTTGCATGATGGTATTCTTGTATCTGGTACTTGTCAGCGGTTGCGGAAAAGGCAATGGCAAACAGACCATTCGACTTTGGCATTTTTGGAGCGAGCCGGCACAAGAAAAAGCCCTTCAATCTATCATCCGCGATTTTGAAAAAGAGTTCCCGGCATATCACGTTGAACAGACACCGCTACAATGGAGCGATGGAAAAACCAAATTGATGATGGCGTATGCATCGCAATCCGAGCCGGATGTTGTTCACCTTGGTTTGGAATGGGTAGATGAATTCGCACGCAAGGGAGTGCTTGATTCCGTGACATCATTACTGCCAGCCACATATCATAGCGAAGTTTTGAAAGCAGTGCAACAGAATGGGACGGCATACGCAGTTCCGTTTACCATGAATACACGCGCATTATTTGTTCGGAAAGATATACTGCCGATAAAAGATTATCAAGGACGATGGCAGGATGTATTAGTATCAACGGCAGCGCAACAGGGTGCTGGAATCAATGCCTACGAACCGCATAATGTTTTCAAGAAGTGTGTGCCGTTTTTGTGGAGTTACGGTTCACATATCTTCACGTCCGTTCCCTACTCTCAAACGTTTGATGAAGCAGCAGTGCGGGGAGTAGAGCGTTACTGCTCCATTGCCAAACAGGGAATTATCGAGCCGTCGCGCTCGCTTGATGCACGGATGAAGACCGGCACTGCCACACTCTGGATGAGCGGTATGTGGAATCTTGGTGATTCATCCATCAATCGTACCTATATCGTTTTCGGCGGGTTGCCGACCGACGGCAACATGCCCGATACTATAACGCAACGAACAAAGAGCATTCTCTCTGCCGATTGCTATGCGATAAACCGCAGCACAACATCCCGCACAGGCGCACGCTTACTGATCTCATTCCTTGCCCGTGCATCAGTGCAGCGAACGTTTTGCATTGCCATACCAGATGCAGGTTTTCCGGTACATTCTGTATCGCTTGAGGATGCTGAACGCGATAAAGAACTCTATCGCCGGACTATCAATACGTATTTCTTTTTTCTTCAAACAATGAACTCAATTAGCATTCCCGCTTCACAACATTTTGATGATGTCGAACGAATTTTTGAAGAAGAAATTATGAATGCTGTCTATGGAAAATCATCAGCCGCTTCAGCAATCGAGTCAGCACGAATGAGAATCAGAACTATCGAGAATACGTCACATGCCGCAACTTCACGATAACATGTACGACATTGCTATAATCGGAGGCGGACCGACGGGACTTGCTTGTGCAATCGAGGCAACGAAAAACAATCTGCTTGCAATCGTCATTGAAAAAGGGACTGTCGCTGATTCCATCCGCAGGTTTCCGGTGAACATGACGTTCTTCTCAACCGCCGACCTGTTGGAGCTTGACAACATTCCTTTCACAGCAACAGGCGCACGACCAACGCGAACAGAAGCGGTGAAATACTATCAACGTGTATCTGAACGGATGGGAATCAACGTCCTGCATCACACCCGTGTGCTTCAGATAATCAAAAACGATGAGTCATCACTCTATTCCATATCCACGGACAACGGCAGCATCATTGCGCGAACCTGCATCGTGGCAACCGGTTATTTCGATACCACAAACTCCCTCAACGTCCCGGGTGAACACCTGCCGCATGTCCATCGCTATTACACCGAGGGCTTTGCTTATCATGGTGCAAAGGTTGTTGTTATCGGGGGGAAAAATTCGGCAGTGGAAACCGCGCTCGACCTATGGCGACATGGTGCGGACGTAACAATCGTACACCGCCGCGAAACACTCGGCGCATCGGTCAAATACTGGATTAAACCCGATATTGAAAACCGACTGAAAAATGGCGAAATCCACGCACACTTCTCGTCTGTTGTAACGAAAATTGAGAATGGTGCAGTTCATATCAAAAGCTTGGCAGACAACTCGGAGTCAATCATTCCCTGCGACTTCGTTATACCGCATATCGGCTACCGTCCCGATGCAACATTACTGCGTGGCGCGGGGATCGAGGTGGATGACACAACGTGTATCCCTACATTCGACCCCGAAACATTCGAGTCCAATGTTCGCGGGCTTTATCTTGCCGGTTCGGTGCAGTGCGGCTGCGAATCATGGAACATCTTCATAGAAAACGGACGCGCCCACGCACAGCCCATCATCACGCACATCATCACGCACATCATGCAAACACACCTAACGTCATGAGTACAACATATTCATATTCATCAAGCATTGAAATCGCTTGCACGCCCGAACAACTATTCGACTTTCATACAGACCACAAGAACCTCGGTCGTATCACACCCGACGGCATCCGCGTAGAAACATTATATGTGGAACCAACGGCAGTCGGCTCGCGCATCGAAATGAAGGTGACGCAGTTTGGCTTCTTTACCTCGCGGTGGACAATCGTCTTTGTCGGATACGAACGCCCCACCTACCTTGCCGACGAAATGAAGAACGGACCATTCTCCTACTGGCTACAAGAGCGGAGAATTTCGACGACTGACAATGGCTCGGTATTACTCGATAGCGTGACGTATCGCCTGCCATTCGGTATCCTCGGTTCAATCGCTCATTCACTCTTCGTCAAAAAACAAATCGAGACAATGTTCCGGCTTCGTCAGCAACGAACGAAGGAATTGTTGGAACAGAAACACTGAAATCCGAACGTGCCTTAAATAGATAAAGCAACATAGCATCCCAAAAAGAATCTTACCCGCCCGCGAGCTGTCACCGTAATTTCGCGGCAGTTGTTTAATCTACACATCGCTACAACACATGAAGGTTTTACTTACCGGTGCCACCGGATTTGTCGGAAGTCATATCGCCGATACACTGCTTGAACGCGGACACGCCGTCCGTGCGAATATCCGTAAAAGCAGTAACCTTCGATGGCTGGATGGCAAACCGATTGAATTGGTTGATGCGTCGTTGAGTGATGTCGGCTCGCTTGAAAACGCGGTTGCCGGTGTTGATGCGGTGATTCACTGCGCGGGATTGACCGCCGCCCGCAATGCTGAAGAGTTTATGCAAGGGAATAAAGGCGGTACGGAGAATATACTGCGTGCAGTCATGGCTGCCAATCCTACTCTTAAAAAGTTTGTTCATATATCATCACTTGCTGCGGTTGGACCTGCCGAATCCCGCCAATCGCCTGTGAACGAACAGACGGCGTTTCATCCAATCACACCGTATGGCGAAAGCAAACGCGCTGCGGAAGAGGTTGTCCTCACCCACCGCGATGTTCTGCCTGTAAGTATCGTCCGCCCGCCCGCCGTGTATGGCGAGCGCGATGAAGCAATCTATACCTTCTTTCAAACCGTCAATAAAGGAATCGCGCCGCTTATCGGCTTCTCGGAAAAGTGGATAAGCTTGGTACATGTTACCGACCTTGCGCGAGGCATTGTGCAGGTGATGGAGTCGCCCGCTGCAACAGGCAATACATACTTTATCAGTAGCGATGAGTTCTATACATGGGAACAGATTTCTGCTGTAACAGCCCGCGTCTTGAAGAAGAATACGATTACGCTCAAGATTCCGCATAGCGTGGTTATGTCTATTGCCGGTGTGTCGGAATTTTTCGGACGCTTTTCCGCAAAACCTCCGGTGTTGAACTTCGAGAAAGGCAAGGATATTACACAAGAATTTTGGATTTGCTCAACCGATGCTGCACGACGCGATGTAGGTTATACGCAGCAGGTTTCGCTTGAAGACGGTGTGCGGCGCACCACCGATTGGTATAAACAACACGGTTGGTTGTAACCACGGAATCACAACGGACGAATGGGCATCTTTCAACAGTTTTCCGCTTCGATTCTCGCCACGATTGTCATCGGTTTGGCAACAGTTGGTTTTTCGTTGAAGTTAGCAACACTCTCGAATATCCGTAGCGGTGTCGAGTCGTCGTCGCCGTTCCTCAAAGACAGTACATTCATCTACAGAAATAATTTTGGCATTCCGCACATAACTGCATCGAAC
Organism: Candidatus Kapaibacterium sp.; assembly: GCA_016788605.1. Lineage (GTDB taxonomy): Bacteria > Bacteroidota > Ignavibacteria > Kapaibacteriales > NICIL-2 > JAEUSO01. The sequence continues at coordinate 4,639 of JAEUSO010000261.1, forward strand.
GAGCATGACGTGTTCTTTGCATTAGGATATGCCCAAGCGCAAGACAGATTGTGGCAGATGGATTTTTACCGCCGTATTGCGCGTGGAAGATTGGCGGAAGTTGTCGGTAATGATGCAGTGCAAGCGGATAAGTTCTTTCGAGTGTTAGGTTTGAATCGCATTGCCGACAAACTGATGAAGTCAGTGAGCAAACAATCGTTGAATGCGCTTGAAGCGTACTCGGAAGGTGTGAATGCGTTTATCGCCGAAGGTAGCCGCACCTTGCCGTTCGAGTTCGGCGCGCTTGACTACAAGCCCGAACCGTGGAAGCCCGCCGATTGCCTTGTTATTGGTCGGCTTATGTCGTTCGATATGAGTATGAGCTTTTGGACGGACATTGCCATTGGCGAAATAGCGGAGAGTATTGGTGTTGAAAAAGCATTGGAATTCA
>JAEUSO010000262.1 GCA_016788605.1 Candidatus Kapaibacterium sp.
TCCCCGCGTGTGCGGGAAACATTCTGTCAAACTCATCCCACAGGCGATATGAGGCGGTTCATCCCCGCGTGTGCGGGAAACATTTTTGTAAAATATTTTTTCAAAACCTGAATCGCGGTTCATCCCCGCGTGTGCGGGAAACATTTGCGGTACAAATGCGACCGGTACGGCACGAACGGTTCATCCCCGCGTGTGCGGGAAACATTTCTTGAATATCCAGTCGTAAAGGGCAACGGGCGGTTCATCCCCGCGTGTGCGGGAAACATCCGACGTGTCAATTCAGCATTTGCTACAAACTCGGTTCATCCCCGCGTGTGCGGGAAACATTTTTGGGTTGGGTGTATTTTACCTTTCATATCCGGTTCATCCCCGCGTGTGCGGGAAACATCCATCGAGTTTGATTGTTTCTGCGAATACGACCGGTTCATCCCCGCGTGTGCGGGAAACATGGGATACGTCCTCTATACCTGCCTCAATCATTCGGTTCATCCCCGCGTGTGCGGGAAACATGCCGCCGTCCTCCGGTTCGCCTTCCGCGCCGGCGGTTCATCCCCGCGTGTGCGGGAAACATGTTAATTTGAACGCTAAGAAATTCGGTGCGTTCGGTTCATCCCCGCGTGTGCGGGAAACATAATCGCGGTTGTGCAGGGATGCAAACCACCGACGGTTCATCCCCGCGTGTGCGGGAAACATAAAGCATTCGGTGTGGAAATACCTGAGTTTATCGGTTCATCCCCGCGTGTGCGGGAAACATAGGTCAAGTTCTTTTTGTTTTGCTTGCTCCAACGGTTCATCCCCGCGTGTGCGGGAAACATCTGTTGCCTGTTGGCTGTTGCCGCTTCAAGTGCGGTTCATCCCCGCGTGTGCGGGAAACATACTAATCGGTATCCTTTGATAAATCATGGACTTACCGATTACGAAAAAACCTACCGAACCGTAGGTGGATTTTTCTTCTGCAATTTAGGTTGTCAAAGAACATCAGCAACTATTACTTTTTTGTTTTTTTATTTACCTCACGTTTTATCATCTTTCCATACTTGTTCTGCTGTAAACTTGACAAGTTGGATTCCATCCCAATCCATTGGTTCACGACGATTTGCCCCACAAGTCAACACACGAAATCCCGATTCATTTGACGAATCCGTCCAGCACATTACAGCATTACCATCTTCTACTCCAGCGGTAACATTATACCAAATCATATCGCGGACTTTTCTGCCATACTCACCAACATAAACACCCGCACGAACCTCCAAGAGCCATACACCAAGCCGTCCACGCAAACGGGGCGGTACATTTTCAACGACGATGACCATCATCACCAAGTCCTTTCTCATCTGTGAAGGCAGGTAGAACTTGCTCCGGTGCAGGTTCCGGTTTGGGAATCTCACCTGCCGAGAGTACATCTTCTATCATCGGAATAATTCGTTCGAGTAGTTTGGTTCGGCGGAACATATCTCTGCAAGCAAGTCGTACTTCGCGTTCGATATTTGTTGGTTCTTTCTTAGCAATACCGAAAGCAAGTGGTACAACGGTCTCGAACTTGAAAATATCAGCAATATCATAGACAAAGGAAAGTGGTTTTCCGGTATGAATAAAACCAATGGCAGGTGCATATCCAGCCGCTAATACTGCCGCCTCGGTTACACCGTACAAACATGATGTAGCCGATGAAAGTGCTTTATTGATGGGGTCGGCGGTATCCCAATCGTGAACATCATACGAGCGGGATTTCCAAGAAACCTTGTATTGCTGTGCCATGAATTGATACATTTTACGAACTCTCGCTCCTTCTATGCCACGTAGTTGCTCGACTGAACGTTTTGCAGGTGGAGTTTCGCCAAAACGGAGTTCATACATTTTGCGAACAACTTTCAAACGCAATTCATCATCAAGGGCGAGTTTTGCTTGATAGAGAAGTTTATCGGAGCGTGCACCACCGGGCTATCCGGCAGAATACAGTCGCACCGATGCCTCGCCCACCCACACAATCAACGTACCAGTGCGGGCGGCAAGAACTATAGCATTATGCGAAATCCGTGTGCCGGGTTCGAGCATCAAACACGCCACCCCACCTATGGGAATATGTGTGCGTGTTCCGTCATCAATCACCGAAACAAACGAGCCATCGAGTACATCAATCTGACACCGTTCAATCCAAAGAATGGATAACCGCTCTTTGAGTGGAATCGCGCCGAGGTCAGGGAGGAGAGGATTCATAGAAATGATGTTTTTATTTATCCTCTTTTTACTAACATCAGCCCACAACCCCATGCTTTGGCGTGACCAATGCCGTGTGTGAGTGTGTGAAGAAAAGTATCGGTGTCGGTAATGTTCAAGTATCCGGTAACATCAAGAATAGATAAAGATTTATCCTTACTCTTTGGGTCTTGCCCATAATGATAGCGTTCAACCATGAATGATGTCTTATCGAGTTCAAATCCATTTTTCAACGACCGCTTCTCAAGCCAAGCAAGCAAAGTATCATAGATAAGTTGTTGATTGTTGATTGCAATTGACTTATTCTCTTTTTTGGCTTTTTCTTTTTCAATTCTCTTCGCTGATGCAATTACGTCATAGCGCGTTGACTTAGCTTTCGATTGTATCCTCTCTCTATCGAATGGAGTAAACACAGGATTGCATCGAAGAGTATATCGTAATACGTCGCCATTGTTAAGATTAACATTGTATGGCTTGCACTGAATATCCCATACACCAAAACTACTCTGTGGTTGATGTTTCGAGACCACAAGAAATTCCGGCATTCCATCCGGCATAGATGTCTGCCTAAAAATAAAATCCCGCTTTTGATCCGGTGCATAACTCATTACATTCCACAATAGCTTATGAAGTTGGTAATCAGAAGCATTGAGGATTTTATGCTTTCGCAAATCCGCAAGAGTAACATCCTCACGCAAACGAATACGAGATATAAATCCAAGATTATGTTCACTCATCGTTTGCCTCCTGTTCTTGTTTGTTTGAAATCACTGCCGAGTATTCATACCTCTCACCAAACTGCCACCTTGTGCGTGAACGAGGTTCGTCTCGACGGAGGGTTTTCATACGAAGTGAATCCTTTGGAAATCCATGATGATTACATTCTTCCCAGAAATATCGCGTATGAGACCCCTTTCTGAAAGTATTCCATAAGAATAACTTCTCGTCAAGTAAACTAATTTCTTCAAAAGCTGAAGCAATGCTTTCAGCAATATGGATTTGACCATGAATAGGCAATGAAATAACACACGACTTACGCCCGAAGTATTGCTGAAAGACCGGATTCCTTAGCCGTTCTTCTATACTGGTAAGTGTAATACTTGCACCATCTTTAAGCCATAAGCACACAGTATAGAGAGCATCGGTTCGATAGTCACGTGATGAAAGCGAGGTATCAATCTTGTCATGGAGCAATTCTTCTCTACGTGTATAGAACGTTCGCGCATTCCTACCTGTACCTGAATCAGGTTTTTGGGATGTATGGTAATCGCGTAAAGGAATTCCTTCAGCATCCACACGCACTGCATAACCAACTGATGCCGATAAAAGTGAAATCTCTTCTACCTGCTCGCGTTTGTAACCAAAGGATGCCGATATCAAACCGATAACAGCGGACTTAGATGGATGTTGGGCTGTGGGACGTATCTCACCGACAGTAATATCACCCCAAGAGACAATAGTTCCATAAACACGAAACAACAAGTATTCTCGCATCGGTTATACTCCTTCAACGAAGGTGAGCAAGTCGTTTATTGTATCTTTTGGCTCAAGGGTATTGAGTATGCAATTTGAGGATGAGAGTTCTCCATAAACCTCATTCATATTTTTACGAGTAGTTTCTAAACTGTCAATAGCACTCTTTAGTATGTCATCACCCTTAATTGCCTTTAAGAAAGCGACCGAAAGGGAGCGCGGTTGTTGTTCGCCTTTTTCTGCCAATACATAAGAGGCACGAGCACGTGAGGCAAATGAGTTTTGCATACCTGTTGGTGCAACACTGATTGCGGCTTCGGTAAGACCACGTAAAGCACGTTTTGCATATTCTTCCGCCTGTTGTGTATTGCCATCAATTGTCAGATTCTCTTTAAGTAAAGTTGTATTGATGCAGATATACAGGTAATATAGACCTGCGGCAAATTCGCGTTGACCAAGATGTGAAGCACCTGCATCATCGCCCTCATTAGAGAGATCATCAACTGCAGTAAAGAAATCATCTTCTGCTTTAACTGAATGCACAGTAAAAGCGTGAGCAACCTGAACAGATGCTTCAACGTTGTTATCTGCAGATGATGCTAACATTCTACCAAACATAGCTAAATCTGCGGCGGTTGTCTTTGCTCGAAGTATCTGTAAATCTTTAGATGAAGGTTCTTCATTTGTTGATGCAACCTTAGCAATAAGTTCATCAATAGCAGATATTTCTTCGGGGCTAACAAATGCTATTTGTTCATTAACAAGACCAGCTTTAGCATCCTTTTTATCTGTCTTATTTTTCCCAAAAACACCCGATATGCTCATTGCAACTTTTAGAGCAAGTTTTTCATCAACACCCGCTTGTAGAAGTTTTGGATATACAATATTTTTTCCAAGTTCTTTTGTGCGGATTCCCATTGAAGAACTTGAGGCAAAGACATCACTTGCTCTCCACGCACGTTTGAGTGATTGAGATGAAATGCGGATACGGTTTGTACCACCGATTATGGCTGATTTAGGGCTACCCATATCATCGCGGTTTAGGTTTGAAGGCGGATATGAGGTAAGGATATGGAGTTGGATAAATGTTGACATGATTTTGTCCTTTAATGAGTTTGTAAAATGTTAGTTGTTTTCGTTTGTGTCGTTATCTGCATCGTTGCGTGATTTTGTGAATAGGCGGTAATACTCTTTGGCTAATTCACGTTTCGCTTTGTCATTCCACCAGTACACTATATCAAACATATCCATCATAGGTACAATACCATCACATTGACGGACTATACGTATAAGTGCACGGTA
>JAEUSO010000263.1 GCA_016788605.1 Candidatus Kapaibacterium sp.
AATTGCAAAGTGAATATCAAGTGGATTGATTCCGAACTTGTGACAGAAGAGAATGTCGGCGATATGATTGGCAATGTGGACGGCGTTCTGATTGCACCCGGTTTCGGCTCGCGCGGTATTGAAGGAAAAATCACCGCCATCCGCTACATCCGCGAAAACAACATCCCGTTCTTCGGTATCTGTTTGGGTATGCAGTGCTCGGTCATTGAGTTTGCCCGTAACGTCTGCGGACTTTCTGATGCGAACTCGTCGGAATTCAAGAAAAACCGTTACAGCGTGATTGACATGATGCACGACCAACGCAGCGTCACTGAAAAAGGCGGAACCATGCGGCTTGGTGCATACCCGTGTGTGTTAGAGAAAAACACAAAGGCGGCAAAGTCATATAACGCCGAACTTATTTACGAACGCCACCGCCACCGTTACGAAGTCAATAATGATTTCCGTGATGTGTTGCAAAAGCATGGTATGGTATTCAGCGGATTATCGCCCGACAGACGATTGGTAGAAATTATTGAGTTAGAAAATCACCCGTACTTTGTCGGCGTGCAGTTCCATCCCGAACTGAAATCTCGCGCCGTAAGCGGACATCCGCTCTTTATCAGTTTCATCAAAGCGGCGTTGAAGCACCATCAGGCGAAGCATCCCTCGACCAACGGCGAGTTAGTTGAGGAGCACACGGAAACAGCATCATAATTTTTACAAACTATTACAAACAAAATAAATCATGAAATACACACTTGTACTTGCAATCGTAGCAACACTTGGACTCATCGCAGCGAAACCGCAAGCGTCAACACCCAAACAAACCAAACCAACAAAATCCATGAGCAAAGAAACTACCACCCCAAGCGGACTGAAATATATTGATGAAGTTGTCGGCACCGGCGCACAACCAAAGAACGGACAGACAGTTGTCGTTCATTACACCGGCACATTTGCCAATGGCAATAAATTCGATTCATCACGCGACCGTAACGAGCCGTTCGAGTTCCAACTCGGCATGGGCATGGTTATCAAAGGATGGGACGAAGGCATCTCGACGATGAAGGTTGGCGGAAAACGCAAACTCATCATTCCCGCATCACTTGGCTACGGACCTAACGATTACGGTCCGATTCCCGGAAATTCAACGTTGTATTTCGACGTGGAACTGATTGCTGTAAAGTAATTCAATCATTGAAACATGAAGGCAATCCTTAGAGTGGGTTGCCTTTTATATCACAACACGTTTTATCCCCTCCCTTTATGAAAACGATGCGATACTCAATATTCTTATGTGTATTCTGTTTTATGTGTACGCTAATGCTTCATGCACAACAAGACAGCTCATCAAAAAGTCCTGTTATCAAGGACTCGTTCGACTTGTTGATTCAGTACATGTACCGTCCGGCTGATACTGCAATAGCTACACAAGGTTTGATGAAAGAAGTCCGTGATACAAGCGGTATGTACTACATGGATATTGCTGTCGGTAAAGGGGATACGGCAAAACAAGGTAGATTGGTGTTTATCAGAATGATTGGCTACCGGCAGGACGGCACACTGTTCTCAACCGACTTCGCCAAAAACAAACTATACAGTTTTACGATTGGCGATGCCGATGTGATTCGCGGATTGCAAGCAGGTGTTACAGGAATGCGCGAAGGCGGCAGACGGCACTTGCGTGTGCCTAGCAAAGCGGCGTATGGAGCAAAAGGATTCGGCTCGGCTCGGATTCCGCCAAACACTACGATTGAATTTGATGTCGAGCTAATCAAGGTGGAGCGATGAGTGCAGAAGGGCTTCACGCCACCGTACCGGATATTCCACTTAGCGATGCATTGCTTCCACTACTTGATTTTAAGCCGGGCAGACCGCACCCGCGCAACGTGGCAACCGTACTGCGCCCGTCGTCGGGAATCATAAACTTAGTGCTTGCCGAAGAAGGCAACGACGCACTTTATCCGTTCACGATTCTTCACTCGGAGTGGGAACTTCGGGCAGGTCGGCATAGGATTATTGATGCGTGGACTCAGATGCTCAAACCGCATTCCACAACGTTTTTCGGTCGCACCAACCATATCGCGTCGTTCATGGCACGATTCCCTGAGTATAGCAGTCAGCAGCGCGCGGCGGGAGTGAATGTTGTGCTGAGTTCATGCGTTGTTCCGTCGCTCGACCTTGCGCGGATAATCATTGCAGCGGTGGATAGCAACCAAGATGTTCTCCTTACATCAAACGGTCGTTGCGTCGGTTTTATCTGCGGTGATGATTCATGGCAATTTCTACCAACCCATCTTCCCCATCGAATCCTTCAATCGGATATAGAAGAGTTCGCACCTCAGTACGGCAGACGAACAGAAGTGAACGCCCGGTTCATCACCGGATTGTGGGATACGCTTGATTGCATTTCCCATTGCCTTACCGAGCAGATTCCATCGGACATTGAACCCGTAAACGAACAACTCTTCCGTACAGCCGGCGTGTTTGCACTCGACTCCTCGAATATCTATGTCGGCGACACCGCTTCCATCGCGCCGCTTGTGGTGCTTGATGCATCCGCCGGACCCATTATCATTGGCGAGAACGTCACCGTCATTGCGCATAGCACCATCATCGGACCATGTTACATCGGCGACGGAACAATCGTCAAGGCGGGTGCAAAAATTTACGGCAACACCATCATAGGCGAGCGATGCAAAGTCGGCGGTGAAATAGAGAACAGCATCATCCATGCGTACAGCAACAAACAGCACGAAGGATTTCTCGGACATTCGTATATCGGCGAGTGGGTGAATTTGGGAGCCGATACCAACACCAGCGACTTGAAAAACACCTATGGCTCAATTTCTATTAAGCAGCGCGGTGTTCAGCGCAATACGCAACGGATGTTTCTTGGATTACTCTGCGGCGACCACACAAAAAGCGGTATTGACACCATGTTCAACACCGGAACGGTAACGGGTATCCACGCCAATGTATTCGGGTCGGGATATTCACCCGTCGAGATTCCCTCGTTCACATGGGGTGCAATCAACGAGAGCCGCGTCTATGCTACAAAGATGGCGTACTCCGTTGCGCGGACAGTGATGCAACGCCGTGATAAACAACTCTTACCCGAAGAACTAACTCTGATGAACGAAGAGTTCGAGCGCACACATGGCGGCTAATTCAAGCACGTTCACAAAAGTTAGCTAATCATGTACAAACGGCACCGCGCCTTCTTCTTTCACCACTACCATTCTTCATGCCGAAAAGCGCAGTCCGCAGTCGCCTAACCACTCTTGCGTTACGCTTCCAAGAATACCGTAGTATCATAACTCTAACATTAATACACTATCTACAGCATTAACACGTATGTTCACTTTACTCTAAAATCTACAAGTGTACGTTCTGATATCTCACCGAATACTTTACCATCTATACGACGTGTTACCAATTCTCTGACAATGCCATATTGATCATTGCTCCAAACACGTCGAATGTCATCTTGTATCTTTTCTCTACTACCATCATTAAAATATACGTTTTCCGGTTTAAGAAGTACTACTCTATGTGATACAACTGATTCTGATACTTTCGTTGAAATCTGCTGTGAGTTAAAATTTACCGTATCGTTTTGCAGTGCAATACACTTATTGGTGATAATACTTTTCGATTCAACTTTGATTGTTGAATCAAATGGAGGAAGAGTATTAGTATCACCTATACCTGTGAATTCCCTGTTTTCAGCTAGGTATGAAGCATTAACCGAACAATCGTTGTAAATCAGATACTTTAGGATACCGTCATAACAGTCACAATCTCTATATGTAGGATTTTTATTGGAAACAAGAAAACGTGTTCCCGTAAAAACCCATTCAATTGTATCCCTAAATATCTTCAAAGTATCTGGTCTGTTTGACATCCAATCATAATCAATAAAAGATTCTACTACTCGCAAGATTACTTGATTATTCGACGCAACTTGCTTACTTAACACAGTGACAGTATCATAAAAAATTTTGTTAGGTATTGGAATACCCATAGAGTTAGATTCAACCCGGCGATATATCAAAGTAGTACCAACGTTAAAGTTAGAGTATGACGGTAGTTGACAATCATAAACTGGTTCGGTACTATTAGTGCATGAGAAGTTCAGAAAAACTGAAAAGCTGAACAGAATAACAACTGCATACTTCATAAATGTGCTATTGACTTTTGAAAAACATTGTTAAAATAATCAACTTCGTCCCGTTAAGTGCTACACTTGACAACTTTATTCCACTTCGACTTCAATCTAAGTGGTCAAGTGTAGGAATCTGTCCGGACTGAAATACAGAGTACGGTATTAGTTGGAAGCAGAACGCAAGAACGGTTTGGCGAAAGCGGACTGCGCTTTCTGGCAAGGAAACGGTACGGTCGGAGGGGAAAGCACGGTGCCGGTTCATCAACATGGTGATTGAAGTACATCACGAAACGAAAACAAGGAATTGAATAGAAAAACGGGTTTTTGAACGGGCGCGGTGCTTGCCGTTGCGGCATGAGTTCCTATTTTTGCGGCTCGAAAAATTTATCACCCTATAGAGGACACAAAATGAGCGTTCTTTGCAATAAGAACACGAAATTGATTGTACAAGGTATTACAGGTAGCGAAGGTACGTTTCATACATCACAAATGCTTGCGTACGGAACGAACGTCGTAGGCGGCGTTACGCCCGGCAAAGGCGGCACGCACCTCCTGCTCGGCGGCCTCGGCGCGCGCCTCGCCGAGCACCTCGCGCGCCGTGCGGCCGACGATCTCGTGCGCTGGCCGCCCCAACAGCTGCGCCAGGCG
>JAEUSO010000264.1 GCA_016788605.1 Candidatus Kapaibacterium sp.
GGACATCGCCATCGGTAATGATACCGGCAAGTGTATTAGCTCCATCCACGACACAAACGCACCCTAGTTTCTTTCTTGAAACCTCGATTATCGCCTCTTTGAATGTGGCATCCGTACCTATGAGCGGTAGTTCCTCGCCTGTGTGCATCACATCCGATACACGCAACGTCAGGTTCTTTCCTATCTGCCCCAACGGGTGCGAATGTGCAAACTGTTCCCGGGTTACGCCCTTAGCTTTCATAGCCGTGAACACAAGTGCATCGCCAAGTGCAAGCATTGCAGTTGTACTATTTCCCGGAGCAAGACCGAGCGGACAAGCATCCTCAATCACGCTACACAGCACCGGTATATCCACAGCGGCTGCAAGGGGTGAATTCGGTTTGCCGATTATACCGATAACCAATGCGCCTCTATCACGCAGATATGGAAGCAACGTAACTAACTCAGGTGTGGTACCACTGTTGGACAGCATGATGACGACATCACCATTACCCACAATACCTATATCACCATGTAATGCCTCGACAGGATGTAACACAATGCCGCGGAATCCGACGCTTGTTAGTGTTGCTGCAATTTTATGTGCTATAATCCCCGACTTTCCGATACCGGTGACAATCACATTTCTTGCATTCAAAAGCACCGTTACCGCATCGGAAGCACGGGAATCAACCGTTTGTGCAACAGCATCAAGCGAAGCTGCCTCTGCATACAGCACATCACGGACAGATTGTTGGAGTTCAAGGGCAGTCATATCAGTTCGCACCTATTGAATCATCCTTCCAAGTTGCTTCCCGCCAAGCAAATGGCAATGCAGGTGATAGACCTCTTGCCCGCCGTGGCGATTGCAATTCATTATCAGGCGATAGCCATCTTCTGCAATACCCTCTTGCGCAGCTATTCTTGCCGCTGCCAGCATGAGTTCGCCCATAACTGAGGTATCCGATTCTTGAATGTCATTCACGGTAGGGATTTCTTTTTTCGGTACAATCAAAATATGCACAGGCGCTTGCGGTGCAATGTCGCGGAACGCAATGATGGAATCTGTTTCATACACGATTGTCGCGGGAATTTCGCGGTTGATAATTTTCGTAAAAATAGAACCAGCCATAGGTTGTGTTTCTCATCATTAAGTATAGACAAAAATAAGCCCGCTTCATACAGTAATGAAGCGGGCTTTGAGAATATGAACCTGAAGATTGTGATTATCGGATGTCCGGCTTAGCGAACAAGCGACATCTTCACTGTCTCCATGCGGTCACCGATGATCATGCGGCAAACATACGAGCCGTTAGCAACGCTCATACCGTTTGCATCAGTACCATCCCATGTTGCACTGTGAGTACCATTATCAACAGTAGTGTTCACAAGTGTGCGAACAACATTGCCGAGAACGTCAACAACTTCCAAGCGAACGTTGGACTTAGCCGTTACTGTGTACGGAATTGTTGTTGTTGTGCTGAACGGGTTCGGTGTGTTTGCACCAAGTTCCGCCACACCTTCACCATCGAACGAGAAGTTCAGGATGCCGCTGTAGCTTGTTGTATTGTCAAGGTCAACTTGACGCAGACGATATTGATAGCTACTTCCGCCTTTCACCGTCTTATCGGTGAATGCGTATGATTGTGCAGTGGTTGATGTGCCATTCGCAGCATTTGATGCTACAAATGTCATATCAGTCCATGTATCCGAGCTATTCACACGGCGCTCAACATAGAAACCGCTGTTGTTCTTCTCGGATGCTGTTTCCCACCAAAGGTCAACTGCATTTGTACGTTTAGCACCATCGAAAACGGTAAGTTCTACAGGAACCGGTGTTGTGTCAATTACAACATACTTGCGCGGACCGAATGCACGGTCACCCAAGTACGGACGCAACATCGGAATCCACGAGCCGCGTGTGTACGAGTTCTGAGTACCTAAGAAACCTTGGAAATTCAGGTGGGCGTATGGCATATTACCTTGCGTATTTGTGAACTGTGCCCATTGACCGCTACCAAGTGAGTTTTCAAATGCGAAGCGGACATCGTTGAGCAAGTTACCATTGCGCTGACGGCGACGGAACGTCTTATCAAGATATACTTGGATATTCGAACCACCCGGTACCGGTGCTTGGTTGAAGTTCATAGTTTGCAAGCCAGAGCGATAGCCGGTTGCACCAAGCTCCATACCGACTGTGCTAAGCTGTGCTACTGAAATCCAGTATTCACCCGGAGGCAATACAAGAGGTGTTGGCAACAGGTATGTTGATGTTGTATCATACTTTGGAACACCATCAAGGTCGTCAATACCACGCAACTTGCGGAGAATGGTATTTACACGTGGCTGTGCAGCAGGAATCTGACCTTGGTCATCGTACACTGCAAAACGGATATTGTTTTGGTCAGCGTTCAATGAAGCGAAATATGCTTGGAATCCAAGGAGAGTGTCTTGCGTGGACAAGCTAAAGCGAACTGCAATTTGACCCGAACCTGAACCACCATCAGCACCAAATGCAGTTGCAGCAGTGAATGCAGATGACACAAAACCAAGTGTGTTCAATCCCTTACCAACAAGGGTTTGACCATAAAATGGGTTTGTGAACTGAGGTACTTGATTATTCTCAGCTGATGGATAGTATGAGAACGATTTGCCAAACGAGATACGGAAACGTGAGTATGTGGTATCGTTGAGTGGCTCTAAGTCGCCACCCGGATACACAATACGCGTACCGATTGTGTAATCCTCTGTGTTAGCATTATTCGACTCGCGCGCATTCCACGATGGGAACGGAACCTCGATATCGCGATTACCCGGTAAGAATGGGATAGTGACATTACGATAGTACACATAACGGCTATTATACCAAGGTTCGATTGTCTCAGAACCTGCGCCAGCAATCATAACAACAATCTTAAATGCCTGAGCATCACGTCCTGTATTATTAGCAATACGAACACGAAGCGGGATTTGCGTAGCTTGGCTCGCAGGTGTCTCAACAAATGGCCACGTAGCAATAATAGAGAGTGCCTCGATATCTGTTACTTCGGTTGGGAAGAGGATGCGAATGTTTTTCACGAAGAAATCATCAGCATCATCGTTTGGACCATTCAACCACGTGTGGCGTATTGCACGTACACGAAGACGGAAACGGAAATTCCTTGCACCATCATTCGGGGAATTAATAATTGTATCAGGAATAGCAAGGTAGATTTTCTTCCACTCAAAATCCTTACCATCGTCATACAAATCAATATTCAGTCCTAAGTCAGGATTAAGAGTGAATGGTGAGTCCACATCAACAGCACTATAGCCACGACGGAAACCGCCACCACCAAAAATACTATATGCCGGATTAGGGGACGCATTTGTTGATGCCGGTGTTTGCCCACAGCAGCGAGGATGCCAGTTCCACTCAAATTGTGGTGCTCCCGGAATGTTACTGGTAGAGATATTATTAATTTGATCCAAACTTGGACGAGCGAACTCGACCCAAAGTTGGTCATGCGGCTGGCTGCCACCCGTAGCTTGTGCTAAAGGACCACCCTCAAGGAATGCAACACGCGGCTCAGGTCCGACAAGAGTATTATCTGCCCAGCCACGGATATAATTCATGAATCCTGTATTGTTATCAATCACTTTAGGTGCACGGTGGAATGCAAGTGAGAGTACTGCTTTGCGGCGAGTACGCAAATCTATCGGGAATGAACGCAACTCATCGCCACCCGGAGATGTTGGCGGCTCAGCATTATCAATTAAGCGATTAAGTTGAACGACTGGTGTTTGCAAACGAATTTGCGAGTTATTTGCAGCCGCAAACTCACCACGCGGAGGAGGCGGGTTGTTAGTTGCATTATCGCCATCATTCACCTCACCACCGATATTCACAAACTTTAGAACGGATGGCATTGGTACGCCATTGATAACATGATACTCACGTATATCTTCATTGAATGAAGAAAGACGACGCATAACAAACAATGTGAAGTTTGTCGTGTCATCAAATGGCCACGCATCTTTATATCCTTGATCGGTCGAATCCACTGGTTCTGCAATAATCACTGCTCTAAAGCGACCTATCTGACCATCTATAAATTCATTGGGTTCAAACGGCGGAAATTGTACTTGAACATATGCATATGGTGGAACACCGTTCGTATTTGGATACGGGGTTGTAGGTTGGAATACTGGTGTTGCGGCTGCTGAAAATGTTCCTAAGCGATAACCGCCAATAGTCCAGTTTGAACTATCCGAGAAGAATGAGTTGATACGAACAAGACGGTTATAGACCGTGTTGTTTGTAGCTTGGTTGATAATGCGGAATCGTGCACGGAACTTTACATTCTGCGCTTGATAATTTACGCCACCAGGACCTTGAATGTCATTCGAGAGATTTTGGAATACTGAAATCGGCACAATACCGCCCAGCCGTTGATCGCCTGCAAGCAATTCAAAGTTATTTACACTTGCCGATGGTACGACTACAGAGTAAGTCAATGGAGCATTTGCATCACGAGGACGCACACGATACTCCGTTGTAACAGCACGCACCGTATTCTTCCATTGCTTGTAACATACAATCAAGTTTGTTGCAGGTGTTTGACCGTCTTCAGCTGCTGTACCTGTTGCAAAAACAACCGGCGCACCACTTCCGGGGAATGCACCGCCCGAAGTGAAGTAAAACGTTGATTGCACATAATTTGCATCAGCGCCTTGCGTACCTGTCAGTGAGTTATAATTAACATGACGCGCAGGTCCACGAACAGCATTTGTTGTGTTCATACGGAACATGTTTGGTGCTGTGAACGGACGGTTATT
>JAEUSO010000265.1 GCA_016788605.1 Candidatus Kapaibacterium sp.
CAGGGTCATTGTGTAGGTGTTTCCCGTTAGTGTTACGGTCGGCGTTAGTGTCGTACAAGGCATCGCAAAGCTATTATTGAGAATTTGTAGCGATGCCGGTATGATATCCGTCAGCGTAAGCGTTGTTGTCCCGGGAGGAATATTGAAGGAGACCGTGTATGAAAACGGCTGACCTATATTGACAGAAGTATTCGAGACGACCTTCGTCATCGTAAAGCCGGTAGCTGGGTCGGTGCGGGTGGTACTTTGTGCAAAAGTGTTTGCTGTCAATAGTGGCACAAGTACCAAAATGCACCATAGGATTTTTTGAAGCAGGTATTCCAGAACCTGATGTCTTGACTGTGTAACAGTGGTCATAACCTAACCCTTTCAATAAAACATGAGATAAAAAGTGTAATCTTCTCCCCGCGCTACAAAACTCCATTATTCTTTTTCCGCAAGGGGTACTGGGCTATACTGGTTTTTTGTAGGCACGGCTGATTTTCGGGCGCGAACATAAAAGATCGCCATACTGGGCTCTGTTACCGAATGATTATATGCCGTGTTTGGGTGAGCAAAACACCGTTCCGAGGGAGTTAAGCTGCTGGCGTGGGTGCGGGCAGCACGGTAATTATTTGTCTTTTCGTAACTCTGTGTCTATCTTGCCGTAGGGAATTCCGAACATGCCGTGAAGGCACATCACCATGACAACCTTTTTTTCGTAGGGGCAACGATGAATGACGTAGAAATTGAGGCATTGATAGCAAATGCCAAAGCCGCGAAAACACCGGAATGCAAAGCGGAAGCGTTCAATACACTTGCACGCAAATTTTACGCTGAATCTATGTTTAAGGAAACTACGCTGTATGCCAAGAAAGCACTGACTCTTGCGCGGAAGTATCACCTTGACCATGAAGAGTGTCAGGCACTGATTACATGCGGATATGTGGTAGAGGAGTGTGGTGATTACCGCAGAGCGATAGAACTATATACCGAGTCGTTTGCTGTTGCCGAGCGCACGAACAATAGTGAAAAGATAGCAGAACTGTACTGCTTGCTGGCGGATGCCCATCGGGCGGTAGCCGAGTACGCTATTGCCGCCGAGTACCTTGCAAAAGCACGCCTGATGTTCACGGATGATGACGTTAATGCTCGCCACGCCGTTGTGTTGCACAACACAGGATTGCTCCATCATGTTCGTGGTGATTTATCCAACGCTTTGGAGTATTACCGGATGGCTTTGGCGATGCAGGAATCGCTTGGCAATACAAAAGGAATGATCTCTACCGTCTGCAATACGGGCAGTGTGTATGTTACGCTGTCGGAGTACCCGACGGCATTAGCATATTTCAAAAGGGCGTTGGAACTGAACGAAGACGGTGATAATAAACGGAAGAAAGCGGCAATTCTCGGCAACATCGGGCTTATCTATCAGCATACGTCGGAGTTTGAAAAAGCGAGGGAGTATTTTGAACAAGCATTGGTTATCAATGAGTTGATAGGTAATAAAATCGGTGTGTCGGCGAACTGTAGTAACATTGGCAACGTATATGGAAGGACGTATAACTTTCAGGAGGCACTGACATACTACAACCGTGCATTAAAAATCAACGAAGATATTGGCAACATATCGGATAGCGCATTGCAACTCTCGAACATCGGTGTGGCGTATAAATACCTCAACAACCATACGCTTGCAATGGAGTACTTCCAGAAATCCCTTGCCATAAGCACCACGCTCAATATCAAGTCGCTTCGCGCACTTGCCCTGAGCAATATGGGGACTATCCACTTAGTGGCATCGGACTTTAACTCCGCTTTGGAATGTTTGCAAGATGCACTCCATACATTTGAAGAATTGGGTATAAAGGCAGACATTGCAACCACGATGACTTCGCTTGGTAGTGTGTACAGGGGTGTGGCAGATTATGAAAACGCTCTGCTGAATTACAGCAAGGCACTTGAACTCATGGAGGAACTTGGCTTAAAGAGTGAAGCGGCTATGACGATTGGCAACATTGGCATCATGTTTAGAAGTTTGGGCGACTTCCCGACCGCAATTCAGTTCTTAACAAAATCGGTGGCATTGCACGAGGAGCTTGGTTTTACAAGTGGTGTAGCGATGTTTCTTGGTAATATCGGCATCACCTACCGCGTGATGGGCGATTACCCGCGTGCAATTGAATACATAGAAAAAGCCATTGGAATATACAGGGAGTCGAATTCACCATATCAGGCGGCACAGTTTATTGCCAATCTCGGAGAAGTCCATAACCTTAGTGGCAACTATGATATGGCATTCGAGGAATTTACTCAAGCTCTTGACGTATTCAAACAGTATAATAGACATGAAGATATAGCAGGAATTCTTGGCTGGATTGGAAGTATCTATGGCAATACGGACTACAAGGGATATAACCCATCGCTGGCGGAAGAATACTTATTGCAATCTATCTCGACATTAGAAGAACTTTCCTCAAAACGTGCTCTATGTGATTTCTGCCAAAAACTTGTGACGCTGTATGAATCTATGGAACGTTGGAATGATGCATACGGATACTATAAGAAACTGCATCAACTCTATATCGAAATCCAAAATGATGAAGTAAAGAAGCAGGCAGACCGCTTCGGGTGGGAACGGAAGTTGCTTGAAATGAAAAAGGAAAAAGAGATTGAACACATTCAGGCGGAAGCGGAGAAACAAGCACTTGTACAAGAACTGACTCAGAAGCAAAAAGAGGTTGAGAATTCCATACGCGAGTTGGTGAATAAAAACAGTTTTCTGCATGAGGTTCGCAAAGAAGTCAAGCGAATCTCGAAACACACAATTGGCGAAGGCAATGATGTAGCAGAACATTTGCTTGATAGATTGGAGCGCAACATCGTTCCATTGGAAAGCAAACGGGAATTGGAAAAACAGTGGACGGAAGTTCACGGCGCATTTATCGAACACCTCAAGACAACCTATCCATTATTAAGTGCGATGGAACTAAAGATAGCGGCACTTCTGAAAATGAAACTCAGTACCTCGAACATCTCCGCCATTCTCTTTCTTTCTAAGCGTACCGTTGAGTTCCACCGATTAAACATCCGCAAGAAAATGGGGCTATCGCCAACGGATAACCTTCATGTGTTGTTGAATATGCCGCGCTAAAGGTATTGTGGATTACGGTACTGCCGGAGCCGCCTACAAAACGTATTGTACTTAAAGCGGACTTACCATATATCGTTAGTTTACTGTGAGAGTTTTTTTACTATCTGTTGCTTGTCTATATATCACCGATAACCATTGAATTCTATCCTCATCTTCACAAAAGGAAAATGTAATAGAGTAATCCAAGTATCTATTAGTAGTGCTTTCACAACAGTAACCAGTATAATATTCTTCGGCTTTATTAATTGCACAAAACTCTACAGGGCGAATACCCTCTTTCTGAAAGAAATCGAACCACTGATCGCGTGTCATTCTGCTACATTCAGCATAATCATAAAACGTATTTGAGTCAGAAATAACATCACCCGAATTAGAATTCAGAAATTCCAATCTACAACCAATCAATTTTTCCTCTCGTGAGAAGAAGAACCTATTCTCACCGTAACCAATATTAATTACCACTACCTTCCGTTCAGGAAATTTTCCTAAGAATGTTGGAATACCAAAATTCTCTAACATCTCAAGTACGGTTAAAGATTTGAAAACTCTATCTGTCTTTCCAATTGCGATTAATTCTTTGAGTGATGTCATTGAATATCCTTGATAATGTGATGAGGTACTATTTACTTTGTAATGTGATTGAATGCTTTAGTATGACATGGACACCCACAATATCCGGTCTTCATTATTACACAAGGAAAATGATAATGAGTATTTCTTTTCTTTACTTTCATCCATACTTTTACCAAAGTAGTCAGTAAAATTTTCATACTCATCACTGTAGGTTCTAAATTCATCCCATCGCATACGATGCTCCAAAAGAAAATCGAACCATTCCTGACGTGTCATTGCACCGCATTCTATGAAATCACTATAAATAGATTTGTATTTATGTGCTTCATTAATATCAAAATCATCAAACTTTGAACTTAGAGCAATTATTTTTTTCTCCTTTGTAAATGTAAATCCATCATAGTCATAATCAACAGTTATAGTACCTAATAAAGTATCATTGTTGTTGATAGATTTTGATATTCCAAAATATCTAAGTATTTCAAGTATTGTAACTGAGTCAGATATTCCATCTGTCTTTCCGCTGACAATTAGTTCTTTAAGTGATGTCATAGATGTCAGTATAGATGTTTGGTTTCAGCTTCACTACATAGTTCTTCTTCTCATACATGCCGAGCACTTTGTCGCTTGCTTCATACACGTAGTACGTGCCTTTGCTAAGAACTGCATAGTTGCTGCTCGTAGATTTACCAACCAATACTTTCAAGATAGCGTGCCAATGTTATATTAACTATGAATGCTAATATTAATCTGAAACTCCTTGTTTGCAATAATTTTAATGCTTTTATGAGTTCCTCATTATTAGGGTCTTGCTTTAGTTTAATCCTAATTCCTGATTTGATTAGCGTTATGTAGACGAATCGAGAGAAACAGTATATTACTGTGAGAAATGCCAATGGAATACTTATCATTACTCATCCTTCTTGTCTTGCGAAATAGCTACTTGATTCGGTGTTCATCTGCATTTTGTGTAGTATATCTTTTGTCTAAGGTGTGGGAACTACCGCCTCTTCCACCGAATCAAACGACCAGTCGAACAGGTAGCGCACACCAAGGGT
>JAEUSO010000266.1 GCA_016788605.1 Candidatus Kapaibacterium sp.
GGTAGCAGAAGTAGAGAATATAGAGGTTTTATTTGGCTCGGACGGCTCGACTGATTCAACGAACGTGATATTGACTCAAGCCGCTGAGAAATACTCGTGGTTAAAGCCCTATATCTTTCCAGAGCGGCGGGGAAAGGCAACCGTACTGAACGAATTGGCAAAAGAAGCAAAGGGTGATGTGTTTGTTCTTGGCGATGCCGACCACTTTTATTCACCGGATGCCATTGCCGCTATCAGTACCTGTTTTACTAATCCGCGTGTCGGGGGTGCAGGTGGAACAGTGATTATGAATAATGCCGATGGTGCATCCGGGGTTGATGAGGCAGCATATTATGCGTATGATGTGCCTATTAAAACCGATGAAGGTGATTGCGGTTGTATGATTGGCGCGCACGGCGGACTGATGGCAATTCGTGCCGATGTATGGGAAGATATTCCCGTTGCCGCCGGATTTACCGATGACTTCTTCATCTCCATGCTCCCGCTTGAAAAAGGGTATGCGGTTGTCTCATGCCGTGATGCAATATCAACAACCGAGTCGGCTGCGAGCATCGAATCCGAGTTCCGGCGCAAAGTCAGGTTCAGTTCAACAAGTTTTGCCACACTTGCACGCTTCAAGCCGTTGTTATTCAAGAAACCGCTGCTGGTTGCTTATTGCTTTTGGTCGCACCGTGTTATCAAGTGGTTTCTGTGGTTCTTTCTAATCATCGCGTTCATATCCAACAAGATACTCGCCCAAGCACATATTTTCTTTCTCATTTGCTTCATTATCCAATGTAGCATCTACGTTACAGCATTGTTAGGACTTGTTATGAAACCATTCGTGAAGCTCCCTTCAATACTAAGCATTCCAACATATTTCGTTATCTCGAATGCCGCTTTACTCACCGGATTTGTGCGCTATCTTCGCGGCAAGCAGTCCACCCAATGGAAGCCGCAACGAACACAATAACAGAACGGTTTTAGTATCACTCATCGTCAACATTATGCTATACTCATACACAAACTCTGTTTATACAATACATCGTTTGCTTGCCATCCTTACAATGGCTTTTATCTATGGTATGGCGATGTACGGTATTGGTTTTCTATTTCAAGATGTATCACTCCAGCGAACCGTTATACAGGCATTGGTCTTTGGTATTATGATGTCATTCATCACGAATCCCGAGCAAACAATCCGGTTCGACGCAGATACATTTAGCATCACACAGAGATATTTCCACATTATTCGGTCAGCCCAACAATCGTTTTCGTATTCATCCATACGTTCTGTGAACAAAATTGAATCAGCGAATAACAAATTCTTGTCATTGCTATCCGGTTCAATGCAAGGACTGACAATCAATTATGCTCATGCTGAACAACACCGGCGCGATGCAACAATACTGCTCCGAAATTTTTCAGAATCGGATATTGATGCAATGGTGCAGATTTTTGCACAACACCGCCAAGCAGCATAATACCTATGAGCTATGCTGTGAATCCGCAACTTCTAGCTGAAATACTTCATACAGTTGAAGCAGTACGAATTGGCAATAGCGGGCGCGTGAGGGTGTGTGCACGACGGATGGTCGGCTTCGCATTAGAATCGCTCGCTGACTATAACGGCATAAATGCGATGGGCATCTTGAACAGGATTGCAACAGACACGTCGTTACCGGCTGACATACGTGCCGATGCCTCAACATTGCTGCAAGGTATTCGTGATTATGCAGCCGAAGGATTTGGCAACACCACGCCTGTTAAAACCGCGCTCCGATTGATTAGTGCAATCCGCCCTGATATTTTGCTATGTTTGCAACAGTCAGACGAGTTCAAACAACTCGATCACGAACTCTCAATTAAACGATAGAGATACCAACTATGCGTACATCATTTTATTCGCATTTACTATCATTCAACCGAACACAATGGTCGGTGTTCATCTTTGCCATTATTGTTCTTGCAACACCATCAGTCCTGTTCACACAAGGAGCTTCACCCGCAACGTGGAGTATGAAAACGCCAACCGCCACCATGAAAGCGGGCGATACTACAACTCTTACTTTACAGGTGGATATTAAAGATGATTGGTATATCTACGGAATAAAAGAATATATCAACAAGGAAGGTGTCGGACCGACAAGCACCGAGATTACTATTTCATCTAAAGAGATTACGGTACTAACTAAGAAAATCACTACCACAAAACCAACTGTAGTATTTGACTCATCATTTGAGATAACAATAGAAAAATTTAAACACCATGCTGAGTTTAAGCTGCCAATTACATGTAGCAAAACCTTGAAAGCGGGTGTGTACACTTTCGATGTCATCGCATATTATCAGGCATGTACTGGAGCTAACTGCCTCCGAGCCGTTGAAGCGAAAGTTCCTGTTAAAGTGACTGTCACCGATGCCGACAAAGGAGTACTTCAAGTCGCATCACCGGATTCATCATCAACCGCTGACGCCAGTACAGAACCGTCACCCGCTCAACCTCAACAACCCGAACAAGCCGCTAAACCGCAAACTGCCGCGGTAGAACAAGTTACAACAGGTTCGCCCGCTGAAGATGCACCCACAAGTATCTGGTCGCTCATCTGGATTGCCGTCGGCTTGGGTGTAGGGTCATGGGTAATGCCATGTGTGTATCCGATGATTCCAATTACCGTTTCGTTTTTCACGAAGCGTTCCGAGAAAGAGAAAACCGCACCGATTATGGATTCGTTGGTGTACTCGCTTGGCATTATGAGTACGTTTATCGTGTTCGGTGTCGTGGTTGCACTTGTATTCAAGTCGGCGGGCGCGGGTAAGGAAATCGCAACAAACCCGTGGCTGAATCTGTTTCTCTCGGTCTTGTTTCTTGTGATTGCAGGAAACCTGTTTGGTATGTACGAAATTGCATTACCTGCGGGATTCGTCAATTCACTGAACAAAAAATCACATGAATCAAAGGGCTATTCCGCGTCGTTTCTGATGGGCATGGTCTTTTCACTCACATCGTTCACGTGTACCGTTCCCTTTGTTGATTTAGTCGGGAAGATGGCTGCGGGCGGCGAGGCGTTCCGTCCGATTTTTGCAATGACTGTCTATTCTGCTGTCTTTGCACTGCCGTTTTTCTTACTCGCACTATTTCCCAAAGTAATGACCAAACTCCCCCGCTCCGGCGCATGGATGAATAACATCAAAGTTGTGTTCGGATTTGTTGAAATCGCTTTTGCTGTAAGTTACTTTGCACGGGTGGACAGCTTGCTGACGTGGGAGATTATACCACGTGAAATTGTTCTAGCGATTTGGGCAGGTTGCGCGTTGCTGACAACACTCTATATCATCGGTGCATTCCGCATGAAGTTAGACAGCCCGCTTGAGCATCTTGGCGGTGTCCGCGCACTCTTTGCCGTCGGATTCGCCACACTGACATTCTATATCTTCAGCGGGATCAGCGGTAACAGCGTCGGTCCGCTTGAACCGTTTGTCTATGTCGAGTCATCCTCACCGTCGCTGAGTGAGTTAATTCAGGAAGCGAAGCTTGCTTCAACAGCAACAACCAACAGCGGCTACACACCCGGTACATGGATTGACGACCTGAGCGAAGCACAGCGCATAGCAAAAGATAAGAACCTGACGGTATTCGTTGATTTTACAGGTGTCAGTTGCACAAACTGCCGTTGGATGGAGAAAAACATGTTTCCCAAACAGCGCGTGAAATCCCTGATGAACGAAATGGTACTCGTGCGGGCTTATACCGACCGTCGTACAAATCCTATGGATGAAAAGTACAGGATTATGCAAGAGGGACGTTTCAATTCCACCCTGCTGCCGCTCTACGTCCTGCTCACGCCCGATGACAAGTTCATAGCGTCAAGCACGTACACGCCAAGCGAGGACGAATTCGTTACGTTTTTACAAAAAGCCAAGCAACAACGGATGGCGGTTTCGGAACTGCCGGCATTCCACTAAGGAAAGCATTCGCTTAGTTGCCCGCTGTTTGTATCTTCGCACCCGATTTACAAACCGATAACACGATGTAATCAATGCCATCGCTACAAGTACTACTCTTTATCCTGCTCGGAATCGGAGCAATCGCAACATCCGTCGCCACTATCACTCGGCGAAATCCTGTTGCATCAGCAATGAATCTTGTTGCTCATTTCTTTATGCTGTTCGGTCTGTATCTGACGCTACAGGCGCAATTTGTGGCTATCGTCCAAATACTTGTTTATGCAGGGGCAATCATGGTTCTTGTAATTTTTGTCATCATGCTTCTGAACTTGGGCAAAGAGCAATCGCTCGACGAGAAGTTCAGCCCGTATAAGGTGCTGGGTATGATAATGGCAAGCGCGTTCGTTGTGATGATGATGAGCATGATTCTTGGCAAGCCGTCGGGCTATACCCAACTATCGGACAAAGCGCTGGCAAACGGTACAACGGAATCCATCGGCAATGTACTCTTTACGCAATATCTTTTTCCTTTTGAGATTATCTCGCTCTTACTCCTTGCCGCACTCATCGGCGCTGTTGTCTTGGCTAACCGTACTGCAGTGAAATAACACACAACAATTTCTTATAACCGAAACAACCGTATGCAACTGCAACACGTCCCTATCGAATGGTATCTCCTGCTCTCGGCGTTTCTCTTCACGCTTGGCGTGGTTGGTGTAATCACCCGCCGCAATGCAATCATCATCTTTATGTCCATCGAGTTAATGCTCAATGCAGTAAATCTTTCGATGGTTGCGTTTGCACAATATCTTGG
>JAEUSO010000267.1 GCA_016788605.1 Candidatus Kapaibacterium sp.
AAAACTCTGCGACGCACTTCTGAACATTCCGATGAAAGGACAAATACAATCATTGAATGCAAGTGTGGCGGCGGGTGTAGTTCTCTTCGAGATTGCACGGCAACGGGCGGTAATGTCATAAAAAAAGGGCGGCATATTCTGCCACCCTTCTATGATACTATGCGTTGTAGATTACAACGATGCTACGGTGTTAAGAACCTCATCATAATCCGGTTCAACACCCGGATTTGGTGACGCTACCCAAGTGTAACGAACGACGCCTTCTTTATCAAGAATGACAACCGCACGGTTCGATGTGTCATATCCTGCTACTCCGCCAAGTGCAGGAAAGAGTAATCCATACTGGTTGGTCACTGTACGTTGGAAATCGGCAAGTACCGGAAAATTCAGTTGATATTTATTTGAAAATTCCTTTAAGGCGAACGGACCGTCCACGCTGATTCCGAGCACTTGGGCGTTCATATCATTGAATCGCGCCATTGAATCGCGCAGCGAGCAAACTTCCTTATCGCAAACGCCGGTAAATGCTCCCGGATAGAAAGCCAATACTACATTTTTACCGCGATAATCACTCAATGTGTGTGTTGCTTTATCTGCATCCACCAAACTAAAATCAGGTGCAACTGCACCAACGTCAACTGTCATGAAGTACTCCTACTGGTTATGAATAATACGAAAGTGCATGTTGTGATGATTGCACTCTGTTTTTGATTATTTGAGCGACGCGAAAATACAATCCGTATCTATGCTACAACTGCTACTTTGAAGAAGATTCGCTTCGATGGCGTATGTTCGTACTGAATTGTAATTGCTTTGACGGTCTGTAGATATGAAACGCTTTGTACAAGTCGCTTTGCCGATTCCAGCACGACGCACATTCACGTATTGCTATGACGACGAGATGACAACCCTGCATAGAGGGATGCGGGTTCTTGTGCCATTCGGGAAAAATATGTACACGGGAGTTGTTGTGGTGACTGATGCAGAGCCGCTCAAAGATGCGAAGTATATAATTGAAATCCTTGACCAAACTCCGGCGTTTTCGCCATTGATGCTTGATTTCACGAAGTGGATTGCAGAGTATTACTTTGCATCGTGGGGCGAGACGCTTGCAGCCGCGCTTCCGCAAGGAATGGCTCCGCAAACTGTAGTCACCGTTGAACTCATCGCACCGGTTCATGTTGATGATGTGGTTATGATGCGCTCGTATGCACCAAAGCGAACTGCCTTGCTTGAATTACTAAATGCACACAAAGGACCGCTGACCATATCGTATTTGCAACAGCAGTTAAAGACCGATTCTGTGTCGGCACAGTTAGAGGCATTAGAAGAAATGGGGTATATCCTTATCCGGCGGGAATTAAATAAGGAAGTCACTGCGAAAGTGCAGAAAGCTGTGACAGTGTCTCATGGTTTACTTTCGGATACTACCGCTCTTAAAACAGCACTTGACATGTTAGATTCCTCCGCTCCGAAACAATCTCTACTACTTAGCTCACTTGTTTTTGCCGCACAGCAGAAAGCCGCACCGATGCGTGTAGCCGAACTTTTGAAGAATACTAAATCCACGCAAACGACACTCGACGCACTTGTAACAAAAGGGTATGCAGAGTATTCGATGATTGAAGTTGAAAGGCATAACCAAGAGCATGGCGATACACTTGCGAATAGAAATGAATTTGAACTTGAGCTTAATCAGGAACAGCTCCATGCCGTTGAAACTATCAACGACGGAATCGTATCATCTAAACCAAAAACATTCCTTCTCCATGGAGTGACGGGAAGTGGAAAAACGCTCGTATATATGCACGCCATTCGTCAGTGCATTTCAACGGGCAAAAGCGCACTCGTCCTTCTTCCTGAAATATCATTGACGCCGCAAATGATTGACCGGTATAAGCTGGCATTTGGTGACTCTATAGCGGTGCTTCATAGCAAAATGGGGCAGGGTGAACGGTATGATTCGTGGCGTGCGATTAAGCAGGGGAAAGTCAAAATCGTGCTTGGTGTACGCAGCGGCATTTTCGCTCCGCTTGATAAACTTGGTCTGTTGATTGTTGACGAAGAGCATGAAGCAACGTACAAACAAGAGTCGCCGTCACCTCGATACAATGCACGCGACGCTGCAATCATCCGAGGGATTATGCACTCGGCGGTTGTTGTGCTTGGGTCTGCCACTCCGTCGCTCGAAAGTATGTTCAATGCACAGACAGGGAAGTATCATTTACTTACGCTCCGTTCGCGGAATGACGGCGCGGAATTGCCTCTCATTGAGGTTGTTGATATGGCAGAACAGCGGAAGTTAAAGACGGTGCATGACGGGTTCAGTACGAAACTCCTAGATGAAATTGTAAAACGGGTTGAGAAGAAAGAAGGTGTCATCCTGCTTCAGAATCGTCGTGGGTTCGCACCACGCTTAGAGTGTGATGATTGTGGCAATACACCTCATTGTTATCAGTGCAATGTGCCGCTTACCTATCATAAGTATTCAGACCAGCTTCGGTGTCATTATTGCGGATGGACGATTACCGCACAGAAGAGCTGCAACGTCTGTGGAAATGCGGAAATGTCGGAAGTTGGCAGTGGCACACAAAGGATTGAAGAGGTCTTGTTTAAACTCTTGCAAGAGCGTTCGGTGAATGCCGTCATTCAGCGCGTTGATACTGATACCACACAACAAAAGGGTTCGTTGAGAAAAATTCTCAAAGCATTCACCGATGGATCTATTGATATTGTTGTCGGTACGCAAATGATTGCTAAAGGACTTGATATTCCGAGAGTAACATTGGTTGGAGTTGTCAATGCGGATATGCAACTGTTTATGAATGATTTCCGTGCAGGCGAGCGTACGTTCCAACTCCTGACACAAGTTGCCGGGCGAGCAGGACGTGGCGGAGGAAATCCGGGCGAGGTGTTGATTCAAACAAAACATCCGCGCCATCAAGCGATTGTCAGCACGCGGCTTGGGAGTTACGACACGTTTTTTCATGATGAACTCCAACAGCGTCGTGATGCAAACTATCCGCCATTCACCAGATTTGTGATGATTGAACTTACTGGTAAAGACCAAGAGCAGGTTCATCAGCACGCGCATTATTATGCTAAATTCTTATCTCATACAAGCACATCAGTATTGACATTGGGACCCAGTAAACCAAGTGTGGATAGAGTTCGCGGGCTATACAGACGTATGATTATCGTCAAAGGAATCAAGAGCGAAGACCCGGGTGGAAACCAATTGCGTCATGCACTCTTGACCGCAGCATCCGCATATCACGAAAAACATGCGACATCGGCAGTGAAAGTCACAGTGGATATTGATTCATTTTCCATGCAATAGAATTTGAAACAATTCATTCATTCGGGCTATATTGCAACAACGATCAAAGGAAACTCTATGCGATATGTATTGATAGCAACATTGTGTTGCTGTATGATTGGTATGAACGGGTGTGATATTATTACTCCGCCCTATAAAAAGAATTCCGTCGTAACCCCGCCTGATACATCGAAGGTGTTTAAGAAAGCGGTGTTGGAAGAGTTCACCGGGCACAATTGCCAGAACTGTCCTGACAAAGGGCACATTCCTGCAAAGCAGTTAAAGGCATTATATGGCGACAGGTTTATTGCCATCGCATATCATGTAAGTTCATTTGCCGAACCGTCGAAACGTTATCCGCCTGATTACCGCACACCGACCGGAAATGAGATATTCTATATAGCCCGCGAACCCGGCTTACCAAGCGGTATTGTTAATCGTCTTGAAGTCAATGGTCAAATGGCGCAGTCGAGCGATTCGTGGGGAACAGTAGTGCAACAGGAACTTGCAACTGAAGCAGAAGTTAAGTTAGAGCTGACACCACAGTTCAATGAGCAAACAAAACTTGCAACATTTACGGTAAAAATAACACTGCTTGAGGACGCGCAAGAGCCGTTGTACCTTGCATTATATATGCTCGAAGACAGTATCGTCTCGCCACAGAACGTTATGGGTGTGCGTGACACGATGTATGTTCATAAGGATATGTTCCGTGGAGCGATTAATTCAACTTATGGCGATCAAGTTTTTGATATGGGGAAAAAGAAAGGTGAGGTTGTAACGAAGACCTATACCTTTGCTATGGATAAAGTAACGTGGCGACCGGAACATTGCAGTGCTGTTGCAATTGTTCACGTCAATGCTCCTGCATACGAAATCCTTCAGGCGGAAGAAGTAAAATTGAAGTAGTTCACCAATGATTGAAAAAATTGTTTGGTTATATCTTTGGTGACTTGCAATTTCGCGTCCCATTATCAATCAGGGGTCACAACGGAGGGCTCGCATAATGGTATTGCAGCAGTCTTGAAAACTGCCGGGTTCACGCCTGTGGGGGTTCGAGTCCCTCGCCCTCCGCTTCTTAAAGCAAGTCCTTGTAAGTACAAGGACTTTTTTTTTGAAACAATAGTCACCTATTTTTGTCAGTATCTATATATGTTTCACTCACTTATTTTAATGTTATGAAAATACTCTCTACACTGATTGCTATTACTATAGCAACATTGTTCATTTCCGGATGTTCCGATGATACAACAACTAATACTCCTGTAGTAGGCAAAAACTACATTTCTTTTAGCACCGGGAATTACTGGATTTACACAAACACAACCATT
>JAEUSO010000268.1 GCA_016788605.1 Candidatus Kapaibacterium sp.
CCCGTTGGTGAGATAAACGTAGTACGTGCGATGCAAGAAGCCGGTGCAATCATTGGTGGCGAGGGAAGCGGCGGTGTGATATTGCCCCATTGCCACTACGGACGCGATTCATTAGTCGGTGTTGCGCTTGTCATCTGGCTGATGGCACATACAACTCCTGAACAATGGAATGACTTGACATTACATTCACTGTACACGATACTCAAACATAAGCAACCCCTTGCCGAAGGCACGGATTTGAAGACAATCATAGAGCGGGTTGCAACAACGTGTTATGATGCTAATGTGATTGACACACGCGACGGAATCCGGTGTGATTGGAGTGATGCTTGGGTGCAACTCCGTGGCTCGAATACAGAGCCGATAGTGCGGATTATTGCGGAAGCGCCGACTGAACAACAAGCACAAGCGTTATTGAAGCGTGTGAAGGAAGTGCTGAATTGAGTGAGGAAGAATTAACGACCGCCTGAAATAGCAAGTCGGAATTCCAACCCAACTTCCGTTGTACTGAATCCCGGATTCGCCGCTCCGGTCGAGAATGTGCCGACATATCTATAGAATGCAGATGCGGTTACGCGGTTACTCAATGTGTATCGTGCTCGCGGCTCAATCGTGATGTTCGTTTGCCCGTTCAATTCGCCGCCGTTGCCGCCCGCACCTTGCGCCGCTTCCGAAAGTGCGAAAGTGTTACGTGATGATTTGCGGTATTGTGTGTTCAAACTGAACTCCACATCATTCTTTAGTTCGAAGCCGAATAACGGGAAGGTGAACCCGCGAATCACATAGCTTGCATTCAATTGAAATTCGTTCTGCACCTCCTGCGACATCGTTCGTGCTGCAACAGCAAGAGCGTAATTTGTGCGGGTGTTATAGCGGAGCGAACCGGTCAATGTACCTTTCACTTTCTTTTCGTCAAACGTAAAGTTTAATCCAAGCAATGGCTGAAATGCCATCTGAACGGTTTGAGCATCAACAGTGCGACCATTGTCATTAACCCGTGCATTTTCAGTATAGGTTGATTGGTATGTGTGCTCAAACGAGACGCGCTGCGCCACGCTGCCAAAGAACCAATACTTTTCAATACCTTCCCAGCGAAGCGTCCAGTTTAGCTGTGGAAGAAAACGGCTCAGCAGACCGGGGAAGAACTCGAATGCTTGCAACCCGCCGATAAAGGCATCGGTCATTGCATTTTGAATACGGATATTATCCTGAATACTTAGCGAATCTTCATTCTGATTTCCAATAATCGTTCGCTTCGCATCGCGGTAACGGTTCACAACATTTTCAGGAGTATTGTTGAATGCACTGAAGATGAGGAAGTTGGGAAGTGTGATAAACGAACGGTTGTATTGTTCTGTAAGTACAACATTCGAGAATGTCATGCGACCTTCGGCATCGGTAGTAGTCAGTTGATTACGGTTGATTCCGAAGTCCGACCGCCACGATAAATCAAGTGTTGCGCCTTTCCACAGCGGACGCGAGGTACGCATTTCAAGATTGCTTCGTTGAGCAAAGTTATCCTGCATTTGAGCATTGGGCGGACGGATGCCAATCACTTCTTCAAACCCGAAGAATGGGAATTTACTTGACGAGACGAGATTGATAGAGGAGTGCGGGTATCGTGTAAGTCCTAACTGATACGCGGCGGATGGTCCGAGAAAATTCTCGCTGCCACGACCGGTGAACGCCCGCCCAAAGAGGTTCGAGAATCCTGTTCCGCCAAAGACACCCGGCGTGTTTGCGGCGTTCGTTTGCGTGAAGTTGATATTCAACGACTCGTAATCGAAAAACAGTGAACGGAATTGCTCAATGATGTCTGCGAAGAGCGATGTCTTTTTTGATGTGTCACTTGTTGATGATGCACTCGAACCGCTTGGGGTACTAATACCAAACCACGAGTTTGTCATTGCACGGAGGCGCAGAGTGCTGTTCAGGCGGATGTTGTTTTGCGTGCGTGCCTGTTTCGAGAGGTCACTAAGCACGGGGTCGGTTTGCAGCGGGTCGAACCATGTGTACACCGTACTGAACGAACCGGTTGATTCGAAGAACTTATTGATATTCCCGATCTCGGGCAGACGCGGGCGGAAATTCATCGTGAAGTTTTGCGAGTACGTGCTTGGCAGACCGAAGTTTATCAAACGTCCATCGTTCAGGAAAATTCTGTCGGAGACATCCGCACCGCTCAGTTGCATGCCGTTCGCATCAAGCTCAAGCGGAACAAGCGTATTTCCTTGATTAAGCGAATAGTCAATCACGGGCGAAAGCAAGCCGCCTTCCGTCAGCTTCCATTGGAATGCCATCGTGTTATTCGATGTGAACTGACGTTCTGCCGGAGTAGGGAACGGCAGGAACCACGACTGCTCGGTTCTGCGCCAGCGTGAGAATTTTGTTCCGAGCGTGACGGTCTGTGGCAGGAAATTAATCTTCCAATCTTTGTACGCACTTATGAGCGGAATACCTTCCATCCAACCGCCCGTTTTTACTTGGGCAATCATCGGGATATTTACCGCATAGTTGGCAGCAAAATCCCATTGCCAGCGGAATCGCTCCTTGACAACTGGTGATTGCTCGGACTCTTGGAAATAATTAAAGCTGAAGGTCATACGGTTGATTGTTTCGCGGATGTACCACGCATCAATCGGCAGACCTGTTTTCAATCCGGTAACGCTGAAGGATGTCTGTGCAAACGACGTATTCGCCCTACGGCGAACAAGGTCGGCTTTATCTTGTGCGGCTGCCTGATTACCGGAAAGGACAAGCTCGCGGTTGTATGCCAATGCCGCCGCTTCCTCAACGTTCACGTCATTCTGGGCTTGGAATTGCGGATTACGCTCGCGGGTAATGCGGGTGAATGCAAAGGGGACACGTGCATCCTTCCATGTCTTTGGAAGAAATTTCTCGAATCCTGCATCGAAGTTGAAAGAAAACTCCTGAACTAATTCCCGATTACCGAAACGCTCTTCCAAACGGTGGAAGAACGGATTTGTCCTTGTGTATGCCGCACGCACATTCCCTAAGTCGGCGAGTTTGATACTCATTTCTCCGGTCGTCGCCCAATCATTTTGCGAGAGCGGTTCGACCACTCGGAGTTCGTCTACCCAAATCGTCGTGCTTAATGTTCGTGGACACCGTCCGTCGGGATTCGCTATTCCAAATGAGACATATTGAATACGGGTAAGAACAGGATTGCCCAGTATTGCATAACGCGCAAGCGGTTCGCCTTCAACGGGAAATGTCTTGCGGACAAACTGCCCCAAACTGTCACGCTCTTGTTTGATGGCAGTGATTTTCGTTAAGTCAATCGAAACGCTTTTCCACTCGCGGACTATCGGAGCGCGGTATTCGTAGTAGTTGGCTGTATCCGTACCGAAGCGGACAACAAACTGCGGTGCATTGGTATCGGACGGTGTGAGTGATGAAGAATCCGGCGGAATGAAATCCTGCCCGCCAACACCCTTCACAAAGAATTTCAGTTTGCGATAAAAGAACATATCGAATGTTCTGAAGAAACGGGTGGCAAGACGCTGATCGCCGCAACTAAGGTTGTCCACGCCGATAGAGATTGACTGCTCATTCAGTCGGATGTCGTTCTGGAAATCAGGATTAGCCAAGTTTCTAGGTGGCTGCACTCCGGGCGGCATAGTGTAGAAATCCGGCGGTCCATCGTTCTCCTCGCGGTTCACAAACTGAACCCGCAACGTGTTATCGGTGACGTTGGCACTGTTATCAAGCTGAGCGTAGTTCAAGCGTTGCCACTGTGCGCCAGCAAAACGCCAATCGGCAATTTGTGCTTTCAGCCGTCCGCCTTTATACCACACCCGCACATATTGGATGTTGGAGAACAGCGGATTTCCGATTGCTTTCTTCGCTCCACGTAGCGGGATGCGGAAGAGCCGCCAACCGTTGTTGCTGCCCACAACCTGCGGATTGGACTCGCCACCGTCAAGATTCACTTCGTAACTGAAGTAACTGTCGTCAAGCGAAATGGTCTGACCATTCTGCCTGTTCAGCACTTCAGTATCGGGAAACTGACCAAGTTCGGATTGCGTGGAGTTACCTTCGTAACTATTAAAGCGCACAAAGTCAGCATCACCTTGCTGGTCAGCCGGTTTAACAAAATCAAAACGGTAGTCATCGCGGGCGGGGTCATCCTCAAGATTCAGCGGGTAGGGAAGGTTTGTTTTTTCAAGTGCATTATTCCATGCGTCAATACCCACATCCTCATCGGGGTCAATACGCCCGTTCGGAACAGGATTCGCTGTTGTAATGCCGTCTTCAGTATTCAGCCGCAAATTGGGAATAACGTCCTCGCTTATTTGTCCGATGTCAATGAAGAGCTTTGTTTGTCCCGGTTCGAATTCGTCCACTTTCATCATCATCTCGATGAAGTCAATGTTCTCGAGGTCGAAGTTTGAGTTAAACGACGAGAGCAGGCGTTGGAATCCGCCCCAGATTTTATCCTTGTTGCGGCGTTGCCACGGGTCGGTGCTCACAGAATCCCAGCGTGGGTTCAGTGTATCAATAAAATCGGGATTGGGATTGTAGATACCGCGCCGTGACGGGTCGAACGAGATAATCAACGGCGATAAATTCGAGCGACCCTGAACCGTATAACGTTTTGGATACACCCC
>JAEUSO010000269.1 GCA_016788605.1 Candidatus Kapaibacterium sp.
ATTATCGTGATGTTTTCCGGTTCCGGTTTGCCAAGGTCAATGACGCTACGGTAGAGTATCTGCGTCTGCGTTGTGTCGTACCCTTTCTCATGCAGCGTCTGTAGTTTTTTCGCCATCTCTGCACGGATGGAGGCAACGCGCTTGGCTGTGTCGGCTGCCGTGACAACTTGCTTACGGATATTGATTGACGGAATCGGGTTCTGGTTTTTATCAAGTATTGATTCACTGATATAGCGAATCCCCTTGTCACGGTCACGCTCAATCCCTAATGCAAGCAGTTCGCTCTCCGAGAGTACTAGCGATTCAATACCTGCAATGTCCTTTACGGACTCAACGGCTGTGTTTGTGTTTTTGGTCTCGGCGGAAGTGCGCGCAACCGTGGATTCCGGCTTCTTAGAAATCGCGTTCAGCCGCTCTGAAAAATCCTCCGGCACGAAGAAAAGTATTGCGATTGCGCTATCCTTGCCGTTGCTGAACACATGAGTAATCGGAACGAATGCCGTGAGATAGCGGTAGTTGCGTTTATTGGTCGGCAGTTCAGTCATACTGAAATAATCGTCGCCGTGCATTGCGTTAATATCGTCTTGCAAATGTGCGAACTCTTCCACAAATGCGGAGCGGGCAGTGCTATCGGGCAGGCACGGCGATTTATCGGAGATACTCATTACCGAACTTTCCGTGCCGTACACCAGTAATCCAACACAATAGCCGCCATTCTTCGGATCTTTATACAAATTCCACGAACCGTCGTAGTCCTTCATGTCGCCACGGCAACTTCTGAAGGTATAGGTCTTTGTGCCTTTTACTATGATTGGTATTTTGTCTGTCGGATACTTTTTCGCGGCAAGCATCGGTTTATACTTATCAGGGATGTTGTCAAGCCGCTCGTAGGTATCCACCGTGTAGAAGTATCCGTTTTTGCGAACGCCCATCTGTGCGAGTGTGTTATCGTCCACTTTATAGAGCGGCATTGCGCCCGGGGTAAAGCCGGGTGTCGCTGTTGGTGCGGGTGTTGCATTCGCCTGTTTGCGGAGTTGCGCTATAAGCTGCCGGGTTAATTGTTGTTGCGATTGATTGCTACCGGACATTGTATGTTCCGGTTGATGTTGTGCGGCGTTTTCTTCAAATGCCGTCTGCACAGTCGGGGCGAGATACCACCACGCTCCGAGAGCAGTGGCGGCGATAATGCCAAGTTTCATAATTATGCTTCCTGTAATTCGGGATAAGAGTTGCGCGCTTGGCGGGGCGGTCTGCACAGTAGCCGGGGGCGTGTTTGCAATGATGCTGTGCAGGTCATCATGCGATACAAGCCGCTCGGTACTCCGCACCGTTTGCGCTGTTGTAAAATATGTGTCTATGTTTTTTCTCATGGTGTATGCTCCTGCGGTTATATGAGTAGTGCCGCAAGGGGCTTTTGATGATTGTCTGTTGTTGGTTCTTCTCCGCCGTTGGCATCAAGCAGTACACTCAGCTTGCGTTTCGAGCGAAAAACCTTTACTTTGATATTTGCTATACTGATGTCAAGCGCAACGCTGATTTCCTTGTGTGTCAGCCCGATAATCTCCGCCATCACAATCACCTCGCGGTCAATCGCAGGCAGTTTGTCGAGCGCGTCGTAGAGTTCGCTTACCGCCATGCTTTGTTCGGGCGTTGTGCCTCCGGCATAGAGTTCGTCAATCACATCGGATTCCATCGGCTGATAGCGTTGCTTGCGAAGCCGGTTGCGGTGGAAACAGCGTGATGCAATCGTAAAGAGGTAACTCAAAAACGCCTGCTCGTCGTGGATGTGGGCGAAGCGTTCGTAGGCGGCGGCAACGGTCTCGCAGACAAGTTCGCGGGCTGCTTCACGGTCGCGTGTCATTGTCAGTGCAAAGCGTTCGAGCCGGTCGTAAAGCGGTTCGAGGAGTTGCATGAATCGTTGTTGTTGCTCGCCCATGAAGTGTTATCGTTTGCGGATCTGTGAAGTTGCTTTTCGGAGAGTAGGTACGCAAGAGTAACCAATGGTTACAACAGGTAGAAAAAATTATCAAAAAAAAAAGCCGCACATTGCTGTACGGCTTTTTGCTTCTTCGTTGTTCGTCCCGTTAGTGCGTGTGAACGCCCGACCGCAGTTTGTAGTCGCCTGCATGAATCACACCGGCATTATGCGGTGTACCGTGCATCACAAAACGCGACACAAGCGTGTTCAACTGCTCGGTGTGCATTGAGAGATCTTGCACCGTGTTTGCCACAGAACTGATAACCGATGCATTATTCTGCGATGCTTCGGAGATACCCGTTATATTCATTGCAATGTCGGCACTTGTTGTAGATTGCTGCTCGCTGATTGCCGTAATCTGCTTCATCAGCGACTGCACTTTTTCCGTGCGGTCGGCAATCACATCCAAGTATGAAACCGAATGGTCTGTGCTCTTTTGGATTTGCTCGACCTTTGTTTTGATTTCTTTTGTTGCGTGTTGTGTACGCTCCGCCAGTTTGCGGATTTCATCGGCAACGACGGCAAAGCCGCGACCTTGCTCGCCCGCACGCGCCGCTTCGATAGCAGCATTCAAGGCAAGGAGGTTTGTCTGGTCGGCGATTTCATAAATCACATTCACAATATTGCCAATCTCCGCACTCGACGAGCTGAGTTTTCCGATAATTTCAACGGATTGCTTCACCACGCCGTTTGTTTCAATTGCTTCGGTATTGGCAAGATGCACCGTCTTTGCATTCTCGCTGATGGTGGATGCCATTTCCTCGACCGATGCTGCAATCGTCATTGCCTGCGAGGATTGCTCTTCCGTCGCCGCGCTGATAGTATTGGTCGTATCATTGATATTATCAACAACGGCATTTGTAGAGGACAGCGAATCGCGCACTTGTGCAACGAGCATATGGAATGTGCTGACCGCTTGGTTAAAACCGCCGCAAAGGTCGCCGATTTCATCATTGCTATTCACAGAGAGTTGCACCGTTAAATCACCGGATGCGAACTTGCCCATTGCATCAAGGATTGCATGGACGGACTGTGCAAGATACTGGCGTTTCTCTTCCGCCTCTTGCGTGGCAACAAACACACGCTCTTCGATACTTGCCTTTTCGCGCTCCAATTCCTGTTGTGATTCTTGCAGCGATACCATCATTTGCGTCATCGCCGCCTTCTCGCTGCGAAGCGCGTCTTCCGATTCTTGCATTGATTCAACCATGCTGTTGAACGAGAGCGTGAGTTTACCAAGTTCATCGTTACTCTGTTGAACTGCGCGGGTTGCAAGATTGCCTTGTTGCACTTGCATCG
This sequence comes from Candidatus Kapaibacterium sp., assembly GCA_016788605.1. Lineage (GTDB taxonomy): Bacteria > Bacteroidota > Ignavibacteria > Kapaibacteriales > NICIL-2 > JAEUSO01. Next base: position 3,278 of record JAEUSO010000269.1, read on the forward strand.
CCGCTTCACCAAGATTGAAGATACCGCGAAGGAGTTGGCGGATTATCATTGTACCGGTACTTGCTGTTATCAAAAGCACAATACCTACAATGGCAAGTGTGGACCACAGCGACAAACTGAATCCGGCAATACGGTTACCTATTAAAGTATCAAGTATTGGTGCGCTCAGATCCCACGTGGAGATGCTTGCTCCGACGGCTTTCGTACCCGCCGCTGTGATATCCTGCTGTGATGCAGTCACGGTTTCCGGATTGAGGATATTAACTTTCACATACTCAGCGAAGCCGTTTATCGCAGCCATATTCGCAGTAATGTTTTCCTCGGCGTTTTGCTTCACATAGCCCGACGCATTACCGGCGATTGCTGTTGCAAGGTCTGCATTGATTGTCTCGACCGCCGAGGTAAGTTTCGAGAGCATTACAGCCAATTCCTGCTTTTGTTGAACTGTCATCTGTTTGCTCGCTGCGGCGGTGTTCGCCGCCTCAATGATTTGATGTGTGACCGTGATGGTTTCGGGCAGGCGGAAGCAGAGCACATCCATCATATAGTAGCTGTCAAGGTCGGGGTCAAGAGTCAAGTTTGATTTATCGGTGGTGTGGGCAATCAAGTCGCGTACCGCTTGGTTGGCTTTCCACACACTCTCCGCCGTCTTTGATGATTGCATTGCGGTAACCGCATCATTCACAGCTTTTGCTTTTTCGGTCGCTAAAAGTTCCTCGCCGTACTCGCTCGTGGCTGTTGTCAGTTTAGCCAACGCATCATGAATTTGTTTATCCGATTCCGGCGTTCCGGCACTATATGCCCGCTGCGGGATTTGCCCGATAAGCAACCGTTGCGGCTCCAAAAATGCCAAACCGACTCGCTCTTTTTTTTGCAAAGTTGATAAACTCCATTTTGGTGCTTACGAATGCTGTGGTAAGCATACCGATTACAGCAATGAAACACAGGGCAAGCACTATCATCTTTTTAGGTAAAGAGATGCTTCCCAGAACAGTTGCGAACTTGTTCATACGTACAATATAAATTAGTAATACACAGTAACCCTGACTATGTTGAAGGTGATGACTTCGGTCAATATCGGCAGAGTACATGAATGCCTTTAATCACCGTCATAATTTGGCTGTATGTTCGCAGTATTCACAGAATCACATTTTGTAGTCCTCAATGCACAAACAACGAATCGCTCTTGCCGGTGGCAGCGGCTATATTGGTTCGCGGCTTATCCGCATATTGCTTGAACGCAATACCATGGTGCGGACATTAGTTCGATCCGGCTCGGAACATAAAATTCCCGTAGGTGCAGAGATACTCACCGGCGATGTCTTTTC
>JAEUSO010000026.1 GCA_016788605.1 Candidatus Kapaibacterium sp.
CGCACCACCGTTGCCGCCGAGGAAATCGAGATAAGTTCTTGGCACTTGCCTGCCGCCGGAAGCTCTGCGCGGCATTCGTCCACTGTGGTTGATTCCATCGCGCAGCGCACAGTGTCAATCGCGGTGATGTCGAATGTGTAGCCGTCCGTTGCGATGACGTTTTTCACAGGCGGAACGCGCCGCTGCATTGCCTCCATTCGCAACGTTCCTACGGTACTTCCTGTGCGCTCCCAAACGCGCCAGACGTTACCGTAGCGGTACGTTCGAGGCACAGTCAAATACTCATATCCCGCAGGCGCGCCGATAACGTAGCCGCCTGTGTTGTTCCACGTCAGTGTAGTTCCGTTGGTGTAGGTGAATGTAGTAACACTATCAATGACGAACGCCGCATCGGGCGAGCCGGTCGCAACCTTGAAGACGAAGTTCGTTACACCCGACGTGGTTTCTTCGGTAACAACAAGAGCAACATCCGGCGAGGTGGAGCGTATTGAATACGTTGCAGTGACGACTGTTCCCGTTCCGGCTTCGGTGTAGGATTTGGGGAGCGTTGCAAAAACGGTGTTGCGCGTGAATATGCGCGTTGGCATAACACCGAACACGGGCGATTCTTTGTAATTGCTATACAGCACAGGTAATGCAATCAGGTTGTACCAATCGTCGTAGCCCGTGCGCGGCAATTTGAGTTTGAGTACAAGTTCGTTCTTCTGCGGAAGCCCGATGGGTAACACCTTTTGGTCGGCATACTCGTTGCGAATTGTCAAACTCGGAAGGAAGATGTTGTCGGGAAACGGTGTGCGTGTTGGTGTGGTTGGTAGCATCACAGGTTCGCCCACAGCATCGCATTCTGCGGGAATCATTTCGAGGCGATACTCATTGCCTCGCTCGTCGGTGTAATCGTGATAGTAGATGTGGTTGCGCGCCAGTGCCATCACTCAATGCCCCTTCCCTTGAAGTTCAGTGTGACGCGCTGTGTGCCGTCGTCTTCGTCGCTTACTTCGTAGCCCGTCCGCGTTACGGCAACGTTCGCAAGCTCCTCTGGGTATGTTATTCCGTTACTGCTAAGCCAGAAGTATTTGTTGCCAAGAACGATGCCTTCCAGTTGGTTGAACTCAACAACATGGTCGGGGTAGATGAATGGCATCAGCGGAAGAGTGAAGGTTCGCCGACGCAGTACGGAGTGTTCAATCACGCCGCCAAGATACTCCGTCTCTTTGCCTGCTGCCTCGCGCTTTGCGTAAATCCCCGCAGGGTAGAGCGTAAGAGAGCTTGCCCCAGCAACGCTATTCGTGTTGGAGTATTTGAGTGTGAGCGACCATTTGTAGAGTAGCGGATATGCCATGGCTTATGCGTTGTTGATGTTGAGGGATTTGAGAGCGTCTTGCGTAATGAGCGCGCCGACGGTTTCGGTGAGGTCTTGCTTACTTGCTTCGTTAAGTCCGAGAAACTTCCACAGCCGCCGCGACTTGCCAACACCCGACACCGTGAAGTAGAACGCGAGCCGCGCCGAGCGCGCATCACTGAACGAGATAACAACCTCGCCGCCTGCAACCTTCGGGACCATGCTCCGAAGCATCTGTCCGGTTACTTGCAAGAAGTCGCCGTCGGGATTGAGTCCTTGCATTTCCCGAAGCGAGCGATAGCCGCCCGTTACCACCATCCAGAGCTTGCCTTCCTTTGTGCGGAAGCGTTGCAGTTTGCCTTCCTTTTCGAGCGATGCCACGCGCTTGAGTTTCGAGCCGCCCACGGGTCGGGCAAAGGGCTTTGTGCTGTACGCATACTTCTTGCCGTCTTCGTCCACACCCTTGCTTATTTGCTCGTTCACAAGGCGGATGATTTCAAACCCGACTGTGAGCAGTATTTGCCTGCTAAGTTGAACGGTTGCCATTGCTACAGCGGCGTTGATGTGAGAATATCCGGTGTGCCATCGGGGCGCGTGAAACCGATTGCGCCGTACACCTCGTCAGCTTTTAGCTGGATGCCCGCTTGCAATGCGCGCTCGATAACAATCATATTTGTTTCGTTGTCGTTGTTTTCGAACTCGTTGTATTCCAGTTGCCACGGAGCTTGCTGTGCCGACGGCTCGTAGTTCATCTGGAAGTCCATGCGGAACAGATCGTCAATCACTCCTTTAATCCGCTTCTGGTCGCTGAACACAACATCCGCCCCAAGCTGCGCGAGTACCTGCAATGCTGCTCGGCTTCCGCTTCCGGGTTTAACCTCGCTCGTGTTGGCATTGCCAATCATCAGGATGCTTGCAGCTGCGTCGCAGAAGTTGGCGAGCTTCTCCATCGAAACCCCGCCACTTGCATCGGCAATCTTCAATCCCTCGATATTGATGAGGTCGCTCGTTTGTACGAACCGTCCTTCGGCTGCGTTCTGCGTTGCGTCAATCGCTGCCTGTTCGTCTTCGTCGCCTGCCGCCGAGTTCTTCACGTGAATCAGACCTTTCAGCAACCTGTTCAGGTCAGCCCAATCGGCGATGTTATGATAGCGAATCATCTCAAGCCGCATGATGGACTCTGCTGCGCCTTGCCACAGGATTCCCGTTGCGTTATCAATCAGCCAATCGCGCTGCAAGCGATACTCCGACGAGCGTTTGTTTAGTGTTGCGATGATGCGAAGTTGCTGCTCGTCGGCAAGTACCTGAACTTCCTGACGCGAGACAACCTGCGCTTCCCACGCTTCGAGTGTGCGCTCGATGCCAATCGTCCACGCACCGCCAACAAGCTGTGCTGAAAGTTTATGAACCGACGCTCCGCAAATCGCGGTGTTGGCATTGCTCTCGATAACAGCATTGATTGCCGGGCGCAAGCGCATCATCGCCTCGTCGGCGCGGAGTTGGTCTTTAGCATCGAAGGCAACGGCGCGGTAGTTGAATGCGTGTAGAAACACGCCGCGCAGATTCGCAAGACCAAGCAGCTTCATATTCACGCGAATGGCGCGTTGGGCAAGTGCAAGAAGTGGGCGCGCATCGGGATTCTTCTCGGACTCTGCGCGGGTGATGAGTTTCAGAAACGTATCCACACCGGGATACGTCGAGCCGCCTTGCGGGCGATAGCGGTATGGCATTACAATCTCCTTGGTGATGCAGCACTGGTGCGCCGGGCAGTGGTGCTTTGTTTGCGAACGATGTGACGCTCGTGCATCAGTTCGATAAGTCCTATCAGTGCGTCGGGCGCGTCATCGCGACGCGAGTTTTTCTTGCCTGCAAAACTGAATATCTGTTGCAGTGCGCGGCTGCCGTGCGGGGTTTCGGCGAATCCCATCGGGAAGCGAATCTTGCCCGACTTCCAAAGCATCACGGCGTTTTTGGCGATGGCATCGGTGTTGTAGCGTTTGTACTCCACGCGGTGAAACGCTGTGCCCGTGATGCGTTGATAGTTGCGGACGTGCGCCGTCCACGTGGACTCTTGCGAAACATTGCCGTCGAATCCCAACACTGCAAGTGAATTCCGATACTGACGGAACACTCCGCCGATGTCGTCGAGCAGTTTGTTGGGGTCGCTGTACGAGGCGCAGATAAAGTCAAGAATGTAGAACGCATCTTCGCTTGGCGAGTACACGGCGGCGGGTGCGGCGGTGGTGTCGCCTTTGCCTTTCAGCGAGCAGTTGGGGTCGGTGTACATCGCGCCAAGCTTGGCATCGGCGGGAAGTGCGGCATACTCCGCATAGCCGGAGCGGGGAAACATCTCGCCATCGGGTGGAATGGGGTTTTGCATGTAGTTCCCTTGCCAGTCCGATTCGTTCAATGCGCCGACCATTGCTTTGAGTTCCGATTCCGAGCGCACGGGAAACTTCTTTTCCCAAAGCGGTTTGCCGCCGCGCTCGGTGGTAATCCACGCGGGGAATACGTGGATGCGGTACGCATGAGGAAGTATTCCCTCTTGCTGCTCTTTCAGTAGTTTGTTGAACGCGCCGCGCTCGTCGAAGTTGTTGCCAAGCACAATCATACGTCCGCCTTGACCAAGCGACTGATATGTTTCCGCAAGGCGCGCCTGCCGCTCGCGCACTGCTTCGGAACTGAACGAGCTTTGCAACGTCTCCACATCATCGGCAAGAATAAACTTCGGTCGGCGCAAACGCTTCGACGTACCGCGCACCGAACGACCTTCGCCGAAGGCAAGAAGGGTTCGCCGCCGTGCATCACCTTCGAGCGAGAACTCAAACTCTTCGGTGTTGGCGATATGGATTATCGGGCGGTAGTCGTGAACGATGCGGGGATTGTTCGAGATGATGTCCTGAACGTCGCTCAAGATGAACTTCGCCTTTGGCAGTGTTTCGCTGTATGTACCGGCAATGTCAATCGTGTGGTCGTGGAGCAGCAGGTAAGAGAGATATTTTTTGAACACAACCGTTTTCCCGTGGTCGCGTGCGGCGAGGAATATCTCAACGTTGCCATTCTTTGCAATATCAATCATCTCGCGGTGGAACGGAGGCGGCTCGTAGAATTGCTCGTACACATCGGGCGTGAAGTAGGTGCGGTCGTAGTTCCAGAAATCCTGCGCCGATGCAATGCGCCGCCTCTCGCTTCTGCCGGGACGAAGCTCCTTTTCGGAGAACGGCGGGGCGGGCATCGAGGACAGGCGTTGTTCCACAACCTCGCGGAATGCGCCCATTGATTTATCTAATATGGAAACGTGTTGCATCACAGCTGCTTGTACTCCTCGTATGCTTGCGCGTAATACCTGATTACTTCTTCATCGGTAGAGCCGGGGCGCAGTATGCGGACGAGTATCGCAATCACATCCGAATCGGCGCGCTTGATGTGGGATTGAAGCGAGACCCGCTGCATCGTTTGCCGTGTTGCCACAATTTTATGAAGCATGTCTATGCGCGCTCCGGCATCAATCGAGCGGTCGCTGTGAAGTGCGGCAACGGCAATAGCGAACTCCTTTTCGATAAGTTCGTCGGCGGTGTGGTTCTTAACAAGCGCATCAACAGGCGGACGCTTGGTTCGCTTGTAGGATTTCTTATACAGCAAGCCGTCGTTATACTTCCGCATTGCATACTCGTACTGGTCGCGCGTGATGTTGAAATGACGGCACACGTCGCTTGCTTTCACGTTCTTATTGTTCAGCGCGTAACGCACAATGGTACGCTTCTGGTCGTCCGAGAGTGGCAGTGATTTTTTCATAACGTTATAGCAGTGCGTTGAACTCGTAACTGATGGTAAGCTCGCAGTACGACACGTAGTATCCGCCGTAGTTGTTGTCGAACTGTGGCGGCGTGTGGACTCTGAAATCGTCTTCGGATATTAGCAGGCGGCAGGCGCGCTCGGCGTAGGCAATCGCAGTGAACACTGCATCGAAATCGGCATTGATGTTTGCGGTTGCCGTGTCGTCAATACCCGCTCCGGCGAATATCATAATGTTTGCAACGGGGTTTGCAAGTAATGAGGTCTGCGTTGCATCGCCGCCGAGCGGCTCGGCATACACCATCAAAAACGGAGTAAGTGTTGGCATCTCGCCGTGCTTGCCCCAGTAGATGTTATCTGCCGGAACGCCAATGCTTGCAGCATTATCCTTCAGAATATCGAGAGCAAGCTGCGCCACGTCTTTCAGTGTGTTATCTGCCATTCCATTGTCCTAATAAAGTTCCTGTCCGTCCGCTTGATCCCGACGACGCTTTGCGCGCAAGGCGGTTGCGCTTGCAGGTTGCGATTGCGGTGTCGTAGTTGCGCTTACACAGGTCGGTAAGGTCGTTGCTTGCCGTTACCAAACCAAGTGCGTAGTAGCTGATCAGTTGCGCGGCGGGCATCAGCGTCCAGTCGGGTGCGTCGTCTGCATCGGCGGGAATATCCACGTTGGCAATATCGCGTATGGTGATAGCCGCTTGCTGCTCGCACGATGCGAACTTATCGGCATCCCGAAGCGGCTGCCGCAGCGAGGCAGGGAGTAGCATTTCTACCTGATTAAACGAGACAAATGGCATTGCGTCATTCCTACGATTGTGATTCGGGTGCAAAAATCTTATAGCGGCTTTGCAGATTTCTTTCGTATGCGGGTGCATAAAAAACCTTGCCTCGCACCTCCCGAATTTTGCATCGTCAAAATGAGGCGCGAACAACACGTCACCCACAAACAAGAAAAGGAGAATCCCTGTGAAAGCATTGCTCGCAAAAATTGCAGGCATGATTGCCGGACTAACAACCGACGACGCGAAAAAAGCTGAAGTAGCCGATCTGCTGAAAGAAATCGAAACGGCAACCGACGAAAAGGTTGAGATACCCGAAGGCGCGGACGCTGCAAAGCACAACGCCGCAATTATCCAGCAACTGACCACGCTGCTCAAGGAATCGAAGACCGAGACAGCGGCACTTAAAGCACAGCTTGATAAACTTGTTGCATCCGACGACGCTTCTAAATCAGCCGCCGCCGAGGCAGCCAAGAAAGCCGCCGCCGACAAAGCGAAAGCGAAAATCGAAGAGGCAATCAAAGCCGGACGCATCCCGCCGAAGAACGAGGAGCTCGTGAATACATGGACGAAGCAATTGGAAGCGGACTTCGACACAGCGTCGAAACTGATTGACGCAATGCCCGCATCGGCAACACCGCAAGCTGATAGCACAAGTGGCGGAGCAGGGCAACAAACTGCGAAGCACAACATCACGGCAGGTAATAAAAAAATTGCCGACTACGTGGCGCAAAACCTTGTGCAAGAATCGTAGCATCTACCGCACCACTACTCAGACATTTACCACCATTTCGTTAGGACCACACAATGGCATCACTCGCCTCTCTCTCGACCATCAACAGCCCATCCGGGCGCGGAGCTAATGCTCTTACTACAATTCTTTTCAAATCAATGTTCCTCCAGTATATGGAGCAAAACAGTGGCTACGAGCTGGATGCCACGAACTTCCGCTATCGCACATACGTGCCGGGTTCGTCGTTGAAGGTACGCCCTGTGGGAACAGGGTTTAGCGCAACAACGCTCACGCCGGGCAGCGAGCAACTTGGTTCGCTTGCATTTATGGGCGATAGCGTTGAGATTGACATCACGTACAAGCGCGATGCCGAGAAGAAGCTGAACACAATTGACCAATGGCTGCAAGGCGAACTGCGCGAGCGGATGCTTGCATACGGTCCGGGCTTGGAAATCCAAATGTTCAACGGCTCCGGCGCGTCGAACAACATGAAGGGTTTGAAAAATATCCTGAATGGTACGGATGATGTGCCGGGATTCACCGGACATAAAGGCGTTGTGAATGCAAAGACGTATCAAGGCGGCTCGGCTGTGTCGTTCGACATGACGACCGTTACCACTGCACAGGCGGCGAAGTTCAAAGAGATGATGAATCTCGTTATCGGCGAAGTTGATAACCCGACAGCGATTGTGTGTAATCGCGCCGCCGCCGGACGCATCACCACCTTTGCCGACGCATTGAAGGTTGCCACTACTAACAGTGATTATGCCGGATTCGGCACTCGCGTAAAAGAGTACGATGGCATTCCGATTATCGTACTGAACGACGGCGCAATCTTGAACGACGAGCCCGACGACACATCGGGCAGCGCGCTTACGAACACAACATCTATCTACGTGATGGGTGTTGGCGAGGGAGTTCTTTCGCAAGTAACGAACTCGGGTTTGTATTATCAGGACTACGACAGCCCGACTAACAACCAAAAAGATCAAGAGTGGTGGGAATATGCCGGGCAATGGAAAGTTGCAACGAAGAACTCTGTTCGCCGCCTTCGCAACCTGAAGATTGTATAAGCGCGCACGCAGCATAACCGCACCCCCTACCATCACCACAACGCCGGGGCGGCATTACCCGTCTGCTGCCCCCGGTTTTATTACATAAACGTTGCACATAATCTTATGAACTTAGCAGTACAAGCACTGAACGTTGCACAAGACGTTCAAACAGCAAATCAGCCCGTCGCCGGAAACGTTCCGGTATGGAACGCCACAACCGGACAATGGGAGGCAAACGGGCAACCGCTCGGTAACATCGCACCATTCGCGGATGTGGCATCTGCAACAACAGCCGACATCGGTGCGGCTGCAAGCGAGAACGTTCGCATTACCGGCACAACCACAATTACCGGACTTGGCACTGCTGCCGCCGGAACAAAACGCCGTGTGCGGTTTGCAGGTGCGCTTACACTTACTCATAATGCAACCTCACTTATTCTGCCCGGCGCGGCAAACATTACCACAGCCGCCAACGACTGTGCGTTTTTTGTGTCGCTCGGTAGCGGCAACTGGATTTGCACGGACTATCAGCGCGCAAGCGGTGCGGCAGTAGTAGCAAGCGTTGGCGGTGATTTTACTTGGATAGTAAAGAGTGCAGATGAGAGCGTTGTGAACAGCGGCACATTGCAAGACGACGACCATTTGTTCTTTTCGGCTCTTGCCAATAAAAGCTACCTTATCAATATAGGTCTTATGTATGACTGTGCGACTGCTGGTGCTGTTCGTGGCACATTACGCTTACCATCAATGCCGGCATGGATGTCAGGTACAGGATTTTCGTCGGTTCTTTACCCAAATAACAATGCAAGTAACGTCGGCTTGCGCGCACGAGATAATGATTTAGATGCGATCTTGATAGGTGGCGATGCGCGTGGCAGAGGTGAAGTTTATACAGCATCTATTGTAGTGACAATAGGAGCAACACCCGGCAATGTGATTTTGAGATGGGCGCAGAACTCGGTAAATGCAACAGCGAGCATCATTAAAGCTGGGTCATACTTAGCATTCAGACCACTGAACTAATGAACACCACACGCGAGAAGGACTTTATGCCGTGGGCTGCATTGATTGCAGTATGCGTGGTGTTGCAATTGTCCGTGTTGCTATTACCTGTTCTTTACCCTGCCAAGCCACATCAGCAACCCGCAGTATCAGTATGTGTGTGCGCGAGCCAACCATTGCACGACAGTGTCCCCGCTGTTGTAAAATCCACGCCGCACACACCTACTGCCCCTGCATCAGTAGCACCGACACGCAAACGCTACACACGCAGCGATGCAGTGCTTTATACCGACGACCTGCTCTACCAGAGCGACACCATACATCTACGCGGCGGCGCAAAAATCCGCATCAGGTTTTACGATGCCGAAGAACCGATTGACTTTGACTACATACCTGCACCACGTTAATGCACACACCTATTGACCACTCCGTACTTCAGGATTTACTTACCGCACTTGCCAAAGTGCCGGATCGTGTGCAGTGGGCATTGAATGCGCTTAGTTTTATTGCAGCTCCTATTGCAACTACACTTAGTTGCCTCGCCGCGCTTGCGTCGCTGGTGCTAAGCATTATTAAAATCATTGACCACTACAAACGCCGCCGACATGATAAACGCAACATTCGCTAAAATCCGAAACTCCGTAACGCGCCACGGCGCAGCAATTCTGATGTTGCTTGTTACGCTTGGTCTTGTGGGTGCATCACGCGAGGTTACGCTCCAGACGGCGGTCTCGATTGTTACGTTCGAGGTACTTGCCGTGTGGCTCTGCTACCTGTTTTTGTATGTGTTCTCGCCGATTGATTTCATCAAGCCAATCATACGTTTTTTCAATCACTCAAAGGAAGGTCGCTATGAAGCATCCCCCACGCTTTGTGTTTATGTTGTGTGCAGTGTTGTTATCGCTGTTCATGTGCTTGTTGCCGGATGTGTGTTCGGCATCTACTTCACCGCCTACAAGCCAATTCCGTAGCACTGCTACAGTTGTTGCGCCGAGCGGCTTCGCTAAAGAATTCCGCACCGCAGCGATACGCGAAGTTGGTGTGCGCGAGGTTGGCGGCAATAACCGTGGCAAGCGTGTTGAAGAATACCTTGCATCCACGGGCAACCGCGCAGGCGAACCATACTGCCAAGCGTTTGTGTATTGCATAGCAAGCGAAGTATCCCGTAAGCTCCAGTGTGCAAACCTTATTCCCAGAACTGCACTTGCAAGCGCGGCGAGATACGGCTTACAAAAAACAGCACAGGCGCAAACAAAAAATTACGCAAAGCCGCAACCCGAACCGCCACGCACAGCACTCGTGTATTGGCAGTACCCGCGAAAAGCAAGCGGACACGTGGATGTGGCGGTGCAAGCACTTGGCGGCGGATGGGTTCGGTGCGTTAGCGCAAACAGCGGCAGAAGCGGCACAGCGCGCGACGGCACAGGAAGCACGGCAGGCGTGAATATGACAACCCGCAACACAAACCATCCGCTTGGACGGATGCACTTGCGGGCAATAATCGGAATCGCTTGACTGAAAGAAATTCGCGGAGTAGAGCAATGGTAGCTCGCGTGGCTCATACCCACGAGGTTGCAGGTTCAAATCCTGCCTCCGCTACATAAATGGGCTTTGCCCGAACTAAATACAACCCAATGGTATGAAGGCAACAGGTATAGAAAGAAGACGTGTCGGTGCAGAAGATGCGACTGATATTCTAAGACGTGGCTTGTCTGCGTCGAGACCAATGAAGCGGTGCTGCACACCGTGGATGCGTGCAGGTGGAAGCCCTGCCCTGTTGCCGCTTTTAATTCTTGTTCTTTGCCTTTGCTCGTGTTCGCCGCAGGTTATCTATCGCGATACCCTTGTGCGCGACACAGTGCTAAAAGTACAACCGCCTGAAATACGTGAAGTTCTGGTGGGCGCGCCCGCAGGTGATTCGAGTATTGCCGCCGTAAAAACACGTGGCAACGATACCGTTGTTCATGTGCGCTATGTGCCGCAAACGCGGACGTTCTACCTGCGCGCCAAACCGGACACGGTTTCGCTCACGTTGCGTGATACTGTTACCGTAACTCGCCCGCAGCTTGTGCAAGCCGCACCGGAAGAAGAATCGTTCTTTGCGAAACTCTGGTCTGTGATAAAGTTTTTTCTTGGTTTAGTAATTGCCGGGCTTGTCGGCGTTGGGTTTGCCAAGTGGGACATCGCAAGGTCTCGCAAATGAGAGTCATCCGGTTTAACTCGCAAACGCAGCTCACCGAAGAGCGCGCATCGAACCGCGAACACTACGAGAGTTCCGCATTTCCCGATGGCGACGGCTACAATGAAATCAACAACGAAGCTGCCGCACTTGTGGCAATCAGTTCTTTGTATGAGGATATGCTGCTGCGGCAAAACATCGCACGCCTGCATTACCGCACATTCGATACCGTTGTGCTTCCTGTATTGCAACCGCTGTTTATCCCGTTCAATACCGTCACCATTCGCGGTGATTTTATAATGGGTTCGGTGTTCCGCTGCCAAAGCCCCGGATACTACAACATCAAAGCCGCCGCCGACATTCATGCCCGCGTGTATGAATCAGGTCCGGCATCGGTGCTGTCGCTCGATCTGATTGTGAACGGCATCCCGCAAACTCCGGCGATTGATAAATCGTACTTGCCCGCGCTTACGTACTTGCTTGGCGTTGCCAATATCCGCACGTTCCTAAGCGGCGCAGATAAGGTATTACTCCGCGAGGGCGATGAAGTGCGGCTTGGTATATCCCACGACGGCACAACGGCACTCAACACGCAGTTCCTTGAGTCGCGCCTTGCATTGCAACGCACGGGCGACATCATCAATAACTTACCCGATTGCTCATGTATCGCTTAATCGGCAGGGTATCCGCCCCGCACCGCACGCAACTCTTCAACACCGGAGTCACCACCACTGATGTCGCGCTGAAAACGATTCACGCGGATTCGATGATTGTTGATTGCTTGGCAATAGAGCAAGGGCAAACGGCGCGCCTGCGTCAGGTTATCGTTACCGAGCAAGCTCTCGACCCCGCTGCTCTTGCAAAGCCCGCACTGCGGCTTATGTTCTTTAATCAGCCCGTTACCCAAACCATTAACTCGCTGCTCGCATTCAATCCCGATACCTTCATCGGTGCGGTTGATATAGCGGCAGGCGGCGCGTGGACTGAACATAACGCAAACAATGCGTATCAGCAAGTAAAGGGTATTGACCTGATACTGCAAACCAACGCCGCCGAAGCTACCAAGACACGCGCCGCGTGGATGGTGGTTCTGCGAAACGCGCTCGGATCGTGCAACGCAATGAAGTATCGCCTCTCGTGGGAGCTATTCTAAAGCAACTATTTTTTACGACTAATACTTTACGACGATGAGTATTGACAAAACCCTTGTTGGTGGGAATAACAAAGTGTATTTATTCCGCACCGAAGACACCGGATCTGCAATCACGCTGAAAAGCGCGGACGGCACAAGCACAGTTACCGCGTATGCAGGTGCTGCAATCACACTCGATGTTATCGAAGGCAGTAAGCCGCAGATTGTCTCGCCGCTTTGCAACTTAGAGCTTGACCAGTACCAAGACGACCCTGCAATGCTTGCCTTCTTGAAGGTTGCGGCGTGGGTTCCCGTTACAGGTGCAGACACCTCCACTATCGGCGAGATAAACTTGCAGGATGGTACGAAGATGTATGGCACTGACGGCGGCTCGGCAGCACCGAAGTATGTACTCATCTACGAGGGCGCGAAACGCCGCTCCGCGAACACCCGCGTGCATTGGGCTATCTACGGTACGGTTGAAAATACAACCGGAAGCACCGAAGAGAAATCGGGTGCTGTTACAAAGCCGACCTTCAAGTTTGTTGGGGTTAAAGCACCCTACGACATTGCAATGGGTGCGGCGATTCGCACCGGCTCGGCAGGCAGCGGCTTAGCGGCAACCGGTCAGACGCTTACCATCAAGGCGGGCTTGGCATTTGCCAAAGAGTTCTTGAATATCGCTTAAGAAGCCCAAGAAGTTCACAAGAGCCAAGGCGGCGGCACAGTGCCGTCGCCTTTTTTATTTATCAAAATTTATCAGGAGAGCAGTATGAGTGCAGAAGCACAAACAGAAACAACCAATTCCTTTGTACTTACGTTTGGCGACGCGACGTTCGAGGTTCGTGTACGCACAACATCGGTAGTTGCCCGCAAGGAATTAAGTCTTTTACAGAAAGAATATGCCGAGAAGCGCGAGGCGATTGTAAAAGAGTATATCGCCAACTGTCCGCCGGAGACGGAAACAGTGTTGCAGCAAATGCAGCTCGAAGCAGTGATGAGCCAGTGCGCCGCACGGCTCCAGATACTCGACGATGAGTACACGACGATGTATGCGCGCATTCTGATTGACGCGCCGGTCTTCGAGCGCAAGTACGCCGATTCGGTCAAGTTGATCGAGCAATCTGCCGACGGCGAATTCTGGCAATCGCAGAACATTAAAACACTGATGAAGATGTACGAGTTTTTTCGAGGCGCGGCGCACAGCGGATGATGAAGCCGCCGAGATAATAATGGACGATTGGCTTATCGCCCACCTGCAACTTGGCGAAAAGAAAAAGCCAAGCGATGACGACGAAGAAGAGTACAGCATGGAGGAACTCACAAACGCCGGAGAGGAAATGGAGAGTATCGCAATGGCTGCATCGTGGAACGGCGCATCCTACGACATGAACGCATATACCGTGCTTCGCCAAAACTCCACACTCGAAGAACTCTGCCGCATGATGATGATTCGTAAAGCACTCGAATACCGCTCACAATAACAATATCCCGCAATGGCACAATCCGCAGAACTCCGCTTCAAACTCGTTCCCGAACTCGACGAAGCAAAAGTCAATCAAATGCTTGCCGCGCTGCGTAGCTCGCTTGCCACCGGTGCGCCGCTCACTCTTCCCGGTAGCGACAAAGCCGCCGACGGATTGAAGAACGTGAAGGACAAAGCCAAAGAAACAGGCGACGAAATCGAGAACCTGAAAAACAAAGCGGGAGGCGGCACAGGCGGCGGGATATTCGGCGGCATTGCCAAAGGCGCATTCGAGTTCAACCAAATCAACGAATCGGTTCGGAATATCGGTGCGTCGCTCTCGGATTTTGGCGGCGGCTTTGTTGCGCTTGATACGGCAACTGCTAAAATCCGCACACTCGGCGAGGACTCTGCTAAACTCGCTCCCGCAATCCGCGAGTCGGCGATAACGCTCTCGAAGGACTTGCCGTTTTCGGCGGCGGACTTTGCAGGCGCAATGGGTGATGCCGTTGCATCGGGCGTGAAGGGCGGAGCGGACGCACTTGCGGGATTCAGTAGCACAGCTGCAAAGCTCGCCGTTGGTGGCGATGCTGATTTGGGCGCAGTGGTGAAAGGGCTTGGCGCAAACCTCAACGCTTTCGGCAAGACGGCGGAGGATTCGGGAAAATTCGCCGACATTCTCTTCAATACCGTGAACGCGGGCGTAACAACGATAGATGAACTGAATCAGTATTTGTCGGGCGTTACGCCCACTGCCGCAGCTGCGGGCTTGGGATTCGAGAACGTGGGTGCTGCGCTCGCGCTCATGACGCAAAAGGGTGTACCGACGGCACAGGCAACCACAAAACTTAATGCCCTCTTACTTGAAATCCAGAAGCCGGGCAAAGAACTTGCCTCCACGTTTGCGGCGGCAGGGTTAAGCACTGAGAAACTCGGCGAGGTGATGAAAAGTCAGGGTCTGCCTGCTGCGCTCGACCTTGTAAAAGGTGCATTCGATAAAGCAGGTAAATCCGCAACGCAAGCGTTTAGCAGTAGCGAAGCCGGAGCGGCATTCAATATCCTTCAAGGCAAGGCGGGCGAGTTCGCCGAAACCCTCGACACTGTGGCGAACACCACCGGAAGTACCGAGTTCGCCTACCAACAAATGGCGGACACCGTAGAGAACAAGCAGAAGCAAATCAACACGCAGATTGAGACCTTCAAAACGCAAGCACTCTCGGCATTCCCCACAGGTTCGGCGTATGCGCTCACGTTTGCCCAGACACTCGGAAGCGTAGCCCCGCAACTCACTTCGCTGGGCGCGCTTGCCCCGATGCTGAAATCTGTTGGCGGTGGGTTTGTGGACTTGGGCGGCACACTGCTCAAACGCTTTGCACCGCAACTTGTGGCGATGGCAACAACCGGCTCAATCTCGTTCGCATCGCTTGGTGCGGCGGGAACATCCGCGCTTGGCGCAATTACTGCCGCAATCGCCGCAAATCCCATCGGAGCAATTCTTGTAGCCATCACCGCACTTGCTGTGGGCGTTGCAGTTGCCTACAAGGTGTTGTCGAAATCCACGAAAGAGCAAGCCGAGGAAGACCTTGCCGGAGCGGAAGCGGCGAAGAAGAACACCGAATCGCAAATCGCCCAAAACAACGAGCGCAAGAAATCGCTCAGCGGAACGCAGAATCTTGTTAAGGAATACAAGGAGCTTGCATCGAAGGCAACCACCACCGCCAAAGAGCAAGACCGCCTGCGAGCCATCACGCGCGAGCTTGATAAGCAATACCCCTCGCTGATTGACCAGACGAAATCCTACAAGGATAACCTTGCCGGAGTGGCTGAAATCGGCGCGAAGACCAACGCTGAACTTGAGATAACCGCAAAACGAAACGAGACACTGCAAAAGCAACTTGGCGAGAATGTGAAGGCAATCGCCACCGCAAAGCGCAACATTGCCATCGGTGAGCTTCAAGACACGTTAGGTGAGATTGATGCTGCTTACATTGCTACATTTGGCTTGATGAATGACGAAGTTCAGAAATTCAAAACTGGATTCGGTCAAGTGAGGCGTGAATTTGAAATTGGGTTGTACAACTCGAAGAATCTGAACGACGTGGAGAATGCGTACTCGAAAATCCTTGAGTTTGTGAACCAAAACGCAAAGCTCCTAAACGACTCAAAGAAAGAAAACGAAATACGCGACGCAATCTCGAAGGCAGTCAACGCGCAGAAGGACGCGCTTAAGGAATACGGCACTGTGGCGAAGGACGTAGCCGAGACCGACAAAGAACTCAAGAAAGCACCACCACCGCCCACCGATGGCAAAAAAACCAAAGCAGCGAAGGAAACAAACGACGCGCTGAAGGAACAGTTGCAGCTTCTTGATACGCTGCGCAAGCAAACGAATGAAGAGTTCAAAGGGCAAACCGAGCAAAAGGCAATCCTTGAAGAGCGAAGTGTAACTCTGCGCGAACAGCTTGGTATTGAGCAGCAAAAAGAAGCCGCACTTGCCGCGCAGCTCGTGGTTCTGCGCGAAGCAATCAAGCAAGGCAAGCTCACTGTAACATCCGAAGCAAAGCCGCTCACTGATGCCGATAAAACACGGCTCGAAAAGAATATGGCCGGCCTGACCAAAGAACTCGGCACGATTGACATCAAAGCCAAGCCCGAAGATGCCGAGGCAATCAAGCGGAAAATCGCAACATACGCAGAGCAGCTAAAACGCGGCGTAACGGGCGGAACGGTCACGGTCCCGGTAAAATCCACAGCCGACCGCGAATCGGTTCAGGACGCGATAGATAAAGTGCAAGAGCAAATCGCTGCCGCCGACCAACCGCAGCAAATCCTGAAAGCTAAAATCACAGTTGAGGATGTAAAAGAAACGCGCCGAACACTTGAGCAGCGCGTGAGCGAACTCCGCGCCGATATTCAAGCCCGCGTTGTGCCGGTGATTCCTGCTCGCAAAGAACTCTCTGCGCTCCTGAATCAGCAGATCGCCGACCTCGCACTTCGCATGAACGCCACAGCCGACCCGGCAACACGCGAATCGCTGCGCGAGACCATAAAGAAGCTGCAAACCGAAGTAGCCGACACAAACAAGATAATCGTGCGCGACGAGTATATCGCCGCCGCACCCACAGCCGCACAAGCCGCAATGCGCCGCACGGTAGCCGATGCCGAAGCCGCTTACGCCGCCCGCGTGGCTCTTAGCAGTCGCTCCGCCGATGAAGAGTACGCCGATTTTAACGAATACCTGAACCGCAAGCTTGAAGCCGAAGGGTTGTACCTTCAAAAATCCCGCACGGCGAACGAAACCGCACTTCTGGACTTCTCGTCGTCGCTTTCAACCAATCTGCAAGCCACTTTTGCCGACGCGATGAAACAAAGCGACGAAGAGCGCGATGCCGCACGCGGACGAGAGGCGCAGTTAGAGCAAGAGGAAGACAGTATTCGCCGCTCCTACGACCGCCGTTTGGTAAATCAAGCGCAGTTCTACGATAAAATGCGAGAACTCGACGAAAAGCGAGCCGCCCAAACCGCCGAATCCGCTGCAAAGCAAATGGGAGTGTGGCAGGCGGCATCGAAGGCAATCGCCGAGTCGTTTTCGCAAATGCAAACCAAATCGCTTGCCGATTTAAGCAGCACCGCTGCCGAGGTGACCAAGCTATCTGCCGCCGAAGTGCAATTCCGCGACCGTAAAGCCGCCGCAGAAGAAAAACTTGCCTCCCTGACCGACACCACGACCGACGACTACAAAAAGGCGATGGAAGAGAAGAAAGTGGCGACTGCGGCATTCACCCAAAGCACCGAAGCCGCAACTTCGGCATCCGAGCGCGCATGGGCGCAAACCGCAAACGTGGTTGGAGCTGCCATGGGTCAGGCAATCGCATCCGGGAAGAACCTGATGCGCGCAATGGTCGTCGCTGTGCTCGATTCGCTTAATGCACTCGTTCCTGTGCTATCGGCGCAACTGTTGGCAGTTATGATAAGTTCGCCAAACCCGATAAACGTTGCCACACTTGGCGCGGGCGGCTTGGCGGCGTATGTTGGTCTTAACGCGCTTATGGTAGCGGCGATACAAGGCGCAAAAGCGGTTGCACTGTCGGGATTCCGTAAAGGCGGCTACACGGGTGATATGCCGGAAGATGCAGTAAGTGGCGTAACCCACGGGCGCGAATGGGTGTTCACGGCAAGCACAACCAAAAAGAACCGCAAGCACTTCGAGCGCATACACGCCGAAGATTTGAGTATAGAAGAATACGTGTCAAAATACCTTGCGTCGAGCATGCCAGTTGCCACATCCGGTGTATCTGTGAAAGCCGCACGATTCAGCCGCACAGTCGCCGAATCGAACACGCAAGCACTTGAACAGTTAGTTGCGCGCCAAACCGAGGCGATAGTAGCCGAATCAGCCAAACAACGCGCCGCCCTTGAAAAAGTGGCAAAACGCTTTACTACCCACACAACGCAAGAGGTAAAGGTCGAAGTAAAAGCGAAAGACCACTACGTGTATTGATATGTGCGATAAGAAGCAATATCCCACCTATCCTACAGCAAAAGCGGCACTCCGCAAGTGTCAGCGCGCACGGCGTAACGGCTATCGCAATCGCAATGAGTCGAGAGTATATAAGTGCCCTGTGTGCGGGTATTGGCACGTAACATCCGGTAAGAGTAAGTGGTAGCGAGGTATTAGTTGGAAGCATAACGCCAAGACGTATATTTGAACCGCAAACGCCCTTATCGGCACAGCAACATTCTGACAGGATGGCAACACTTGTAGCCGTAAAACCCCGTAATTATCTCAGATAATTTTAGAACGAAACACTTAAAGCATCCAACAAACCGGCGCGGCGCAAAATAATTTTAGAATCCGGCATAACTAATTTTGGAATTTACACTATCAATACCATATTTTGAAGCACCTATTAAATAACTACCATTAGAAAAAAATAAGACATTACTCAAAAAAGTTGAAGTAATGTTAACATCTGGCGAAGTACGATACTTCTTCTCATTTTCATGGTAAAAACGAATAGATAATTGTTTCTCACGTGTATTGACCGGATAGTAAGGATATGGGTATGATACATGAGCATCACCAGAATCTATTTTATCAAAAGAATTGACATTCTTTCCTTCAACGATAAATACTACACCTGAAACTGTATCCGCATAAAGTGTTCCCCAAGAACCTAAACCATATTGTAATAACCACGGACCGTTCTTTTCAGAGCGGTACACATAATCTCCGAAACTCAAGTACACCTTTGTCTTGCCGAATACAATCTGACCCACTTGTTTCCGCTGTTCATTAGGGATGTTTGCGCCCACTTCCATCCATGTTGCGCCGCTGTCTATCGTGGAAAACACATGACCAATAATACCCGCATACACAGCACCGTTGTTATGGGCATAGAGATACAACACGCCTTGCGACGGCTGCAATCCCGCACCTACGCCCTGCCATGTTGCGCCGTTGTCGAAACTTCGGTACAGGTTGTTCGGTGTTCCGGCAAAGAGCACCCGCGACGGAGTGGATGCCATCGAGCGGATGTCAAGGTCGGGTGCGCCACGGTAACTAAGACCGGTATTCGCTCGCTGCCATGTTGCGCCGTTATCAATGCTGCGGTAACACCCTTGCGGCGTGCCTATCAGCACCGCGCCGTTCTTACCTTCCGCCATGCACACCGTGTATGCGCCTTCAAGGTTGGTATTGAGTTTTTCAAGGTTCAGGGGATAGGTGATTTGCGCCCTAAGATTGGTATGCAACAGGCACACACACAAGGCAAGGAAAGATACAATATGGTTCATCCGAATGGTCATGGTCATCCCCGGTAAAATAGCACATGAAAAACGACAGTACGCCCGACGATGCAACTGCTATGTGCAGCATCAAAGCAACACCCACAAACTACACAGTTCCACCAAGTCCGGCAAATGGAATTTCACCGCATAGCACCCTTCTTTCATCCTTGCTTCGCAAACGGCACCGAACCACACATTTCACCACCACCCGCTCAATGCCGGAAAGGGCGTTACATTTTCAAAGAACCGGTGTGGCGGTGGGGCTATAAGAATACTGGTGGCGGTGGGCGAAGACCCGAATACTAAGCGATTGCCGCGACTATATCGGGTAGGATTACTTACCAAACAGCAAAGCAACTGGATGTATTTTATGAGAAATCATCCCCTTATGATATTCATCATCTATCTCTAAATAGAACTTGACTCATCGAAAACAACGGTTGTTGTTTTACAACCTGTTTATATCCTGTTGATTTAAAGTTTATATGTCCCTTGTCAGTTTCAATCTTGAAATCCCAAATTGTCATTTTACCATTGGCTGATAATCG
>JAEUSO010000270.1 GCA_016788605.1 Candidatus Kapaibacterium sp.
CGCCACAAGGAGCAGCAGTGCCGGAAACAGCACGAGACGAATGATTGATGAGTTGGGGGCAGTCATCAGAACTGATATTGTGTTACGAGAAACAAGTGCAATCCATGCGAGAATTGCTCTGCTTGCGAGAGCGGGTTCCGGAGGCAAGCGTGCATCATACACGCTTGCACACACGGTGCGTTGATGCTCCGGCAGAACCTTATCTAAGCATAGCTCAATCGAGGGGAAATGACTAAGAATTGCTACCGGATGATACGACAATGAACCATGTTCGGAACCCATGCAAAAATGTCGTTTCCGCATAGGGCAAACCCTGCCTTGAACACGGTAAATGAAAGAATACCATATTGTACGAATCCCCTACCGCGAACTACGTACGTAGAAGTGGAAACCGTGAAAAACTTCGCTGAAAGAAGAGGGCTACAGAAGCGGCGGAACACCGGCGTACCCACAAGAAAAACGGGGTTACCTGCATAGCAAGCAACCCCGTATATCACCGCACACCCGCGAGTGTGCAGTATCTCATTGGAGGAGAATCCTCTTTTAGCGAACCACCTTGAACACCTGCGTAACAACGCCACGCGCGGTTTCCAATGTCACCATATATGTTCCGCTTGTATAGATTGACGGATCGAGTGATACCTGATGGATCACCGTGCCGCCGTTCACCGGTATGCTTTGCAGTGTTCTGCCTAACACATCCGTTATACGAAGCGTTGCGTTGTCGCCTCCGGCTATGCCGAAGCTGTTGATTGTTATGTCGCGCTCTGCAGGATTCGGATAGACATCAAGCGATACAGGCAGCGTGCTGCCGTTCATCAACTCTTCTTCCGTCATGTTGTCGGGTGTGATGTCGCGCTCGTCCGCAATAGATTCACGTGATAACGTGCTACATGCCGCTCCTGCACCCCAGCTTGCATACGGATACGAACGGATTTGTCCGTTTGATACAAACATTCCAAGCATACTTGTGTTGCCGGTGCTTGCCGTACGGTTCGCACTGATACTGTCGTTGCCATAGATGTTCGCACGCACCGTTGAACCTTCATCCACGCGGAAATAGTTTCCGCAGTAAATGTTTACACGGCGGGTCGTTGATGAGTTCACTACGTTCCGTGTTCCTAAATCCATGTATTCGCATACACGTAATGTCGCATCACCGACAAAGTTCACGATTGACCGCGTTCCTGTTGTCATGCGGCGTACCGATACGTTCGATTGGCTAAACGTGATCTGTGCCGAAGCTCCTACGATAATCTCACCGTAGTTCGCATTGCCAAGCGTTACACGTGCGCCATTCGGTACAGTCAACGATGCGCCATTAGCGCAGTCGCTTGATGTCAGGAACGCAGGAAATGTTGCTGTTGATGCGCCGCCCGTCGAGCCAGCCGTTGAGCTGTTCAACGTTACTGTTGTTGCGCGCGCCGCGCCGCTGATTGCCGAACTTGTGTTCGCTGTCAGGGTGCCGCCTGTCGAACCTGCATTACCTGTTACCGTTGTCCGCGTCATGCTGATATTCCCTGCCGCAAGCATTCGGTAGTTTGCCGCAAAGTTCAGCGGATTGTAGGTGACCGATGCTGTGTTCGAGCAACGACCGTCGCTTACAGTCACGGTATAGGTTGTTGTGGCAGCAGGCGCAACATTGATCGTTGCGGCTGTACCGACGGTGCTAACACCATTCGACCATGAGTATGTTAATGGAGTGAGCAGACCTGCTGTGTTGGATATCGCAGCACTCAGCGCGGCGCCCGGGCAGAAATCAACATTTGTTTGGTTGATTGTTATCACCGGAAGCGGATTCACCGTGATTGTATAGGTGAGCGGATCATCTATCGGTTCGCCGGCATCAATTGCGTTATTGTTATCAAGGTCAATCCATGATTGCAATGTGAATGTCAGTGTACCGCTTGCGCTTGTGTTGATGAGTGATGCTGTAAGATTTACACCGGTAAATGCACTCGGAGGAGCAGCACAACCAGTACATGCAAGTGTTGATACATTAGTAGCTGTGTATGATTGCCATACTTTGAGTTGCGGGTGGCTGTATGGCGCAAACGTCATTGTGCCAAAGTTGATGTTGTTGGTCGTATTGCACACCGAGAATGCACCGGTGTTAGGATTGCCGTCATCATCCGAGCTAACAGCCACGGTATTGATAACAGCCGTCATCAACGGTGCGCCTTCGCTACATGTACCAGGTGCAGGTTGGAAACCGATTGCCGCCGAGTTATCTGTACCATTGCTCAAGAACGGAACGAACGTCAGCGTACCTGAAACTTTTGCTGCAACAGCGGCAGGTACAACAGTACCATACCAGTTACAGGTAGCGTTGATAGGTGTTGAAACCGTACCACTTTCAATGATGATGGATGCGGACGTTCCAAGCAACGAATTTTCATTGATATCAACATTGCTGTATGATACAGGTCCATTCGCAACTGCACTGTGAAGATTACGTAGGCGTACACCCGCACCTAATGCACCAATAATTGTCGGTGTTGTCGTTGTAACTGTATTATTATCAATACTGATGTTCGATTGAACCGGTTGCGGAATTACAGGTGCAGTACCTCCTGTATTTAAGTCAACACCGAGAGAAACCGGACCGAACACATTACGATGAACGGTGAGTCCTGTCAAGTTCCGCTGACTGAGTCCTTGCACAGCACGATATACATTCGAAATAGTATTCTCATTTACCGTATATCCTGTTGCATCGCGGTCTGACATACCAACTTGAATCGCCCATAGAGCGTTTGTTGTTGTTGTCGGTGTTGCATCACCCATATCAATCGTGTTATTACTGATATTTGCGGTTTGCAAGCCATCAGCATTGATACCACGGCGTCCGGCAAATGATGCGTTTGTATGTTCAATACAATTGTTTGTAATGGTAACATTGCTAATGTTGAACAACACCATTGCCGAAGCTGCGTTAGCTTGAATGTCATTAATTCGGTTACCAATCAACGTCCAGTTTGTTGTACCAATACCACCGCCAGTGCCAAAACCATGGAGAATAGGTTGCGCTGCTGTTGTGGCATGAATCCAGTTATTGCGAATATCAATATTGCTCCATGTACTAAGCGAGCCATATGAGCGAATTTGACCAGCACCGATAAACTCGAATCCATTAATGGTAATTGAGTTTGCTGCAAGCTCATATACGCCATTAAGAACAGCTTCTGCACCACGGCTACCGCCGCACGCAGTGATGTTTGCATTCGGACCGGTCAGCGTCAGTGATTTTGTGATGTTCACATTACCGCCGTATGTACCTGCTGTTACAGTCAGTGTGTGACCGTTCACGGTTGTTGCATCGTCAATCGCCGCTTGGATAGAGCAGAACTGCTTGCTTGTGGTGGTATTGGTAATAATACCTGTTCCCGCACCGAGGTTGCGTGCATCCAAACCATTGCCGCTGAATGTATTGCCGCTGATCGTATTACCGCATGTGATCGGCGAGTTACCGCGACCGAAGAATTGGTCGGCAACATCGTTTTGATCTGCATCACCTGGATAGTTCGACGGATTTTGCTGTTGAAGAATACCGACTTCACAGTTTTGGACTGTGTTGCCTGTTACCGAGTGATTCGTTCCTTCAATCACAATACCAAAGCCCTCGCTTGTGGTTGATTGTTGGTAGCCCGAAACCGTATTGCCGGTGATGGTCACACCGTTGGGAACATCAGCACCACCCGCACCTGAGGATATACCACGACGGAATACTGCGATACCTGCTAAATCACGGGCGTCAGAACTTGCCACTGTACGTGAAACTGTATTATTTGAAACGGATGTACCATTTGTAGGATTCTTTACTTCAATACCGAAGCGACCGCAATTGGTAACGGTATTACCAGATATATTCACAGAACCTACTGTGTTGTTCGGACCGACAATGCCAATACCATTATCACCATTATCATAAACATTATTGTTGCTAATGTTCACACCCGATGCACTACCGTCTTGAAGTTCGATACCGCAACAATTATTATTATACACATCGCAATTTGTGATCGTGATATTACTTTTCAAACCATTCCAGATCACAATACCACGCGCAGCACCAAAAGTATTCGGGTGACCGGAAACATCCAGATTATTCAATGTTACAGTATTAACCGGACCATTCGCATAAAATCCGCATCCACCGACATTATCTTTCAATGTCACATTTTCAATACTCAGGTTATTGTTACCGCCAATAGCATAGATACCTGCAAAACTGTTTGGTGCATTACCTGCAAAATTGCGAACAGTTAAATCTTTAATGCTCACATTAGTAATACCCGAGTTAATAGTAATGCCATTGCCAAAACCTGAAAGTGATGTACCATTAAGTATAGTTGTCGCCTCAGCATCTCCGTCGAGAGTGAGGGATTTTGCAATGGTAACACGCTCAGTGTATGTGCCTGCAAAAACGTTCACTATGTCGTTGTTGTCAGCAATGTCAATACCACGTTGGATACTTCCTTTTGCCGAAACTAATGATGCTGGCAATATATAGACATTACCCGGCTTCGTTATCACTCGTCCTGTTTTACCTGAATTTGTGCCATGAACAGTTCTCGCTTCAAGTGCAAACAGGTCTGCATTGG
>JAEUSO010000271.1 GCA_016788605.1 Candidatus Kapaibacterium sp.
CCTATAATGAAGATGCTATTAGAGTTCCAGTCACGGACACCGACGACTATTAAATCGTAACTACCCCTTATTTACTAACTATACGGAGATATACTATGACTTCTCCTATCATAGATAAAGCAAACAGATACATAGCGCAGATTGATGCCGCCGCCGCATCGCATAAGCCCGATGATGTGCGCGCCATGCACTTTCCCGACCAGTGGATGCAGTGTTGGGATGTAATCCGTGCATCGCTGTTGCTTGCCCGAATGCACACGAATGATAAAACGGACGAGGTCATAGATGCCATGATTATCGCGGGTGATGCAAACTATGCGGTCACCGCAGGGTTTGTGTCTGTACCCGAAAGCCATGAGCGGGTGTATGTGAAGCAACACATTCTTCATACACTCCGATTGCCGGGGGCAGTAACATTGTGATGTAACACTTCCAACGGACCCGCGCTATCCTGCGCCTGTCTTCACGCTGTTGCCGTCGTCGGCGAGTATATCTGCATCAACAACCCTCAATGCCTTTGCCGGTGTTGAGGGTTGTTGCTGTCTAGTGACATTTACTATTACGCAGGTGTATAATTCCATATTGTGTGGAAATCCAAACCCCATCCTCTAAACATCTATGATGACAAACACATATAGTGGTAGGCAGATTCAAGTATCAAGAGCAACACCTACGTTAGTTCTATGTTGCAAGGTGTAACGTCTATGATGTCTCGATTCCTTTAGGTGTTGATTGAATTGTGTTAAATGGAAACACTTGAATTTAGCAGTATGTTATAGAAAAAGTGTTGCACTTTATACTTGAATCTAAGAGTATTGAAATTGTAGTTTTATCCTACAATCGTCAGCCCGTTCCAATCAAGCATTACATAAACCGATGTTAATCGGTGGTTCGATAGAACATCACTTTGTTTTGTACTCTCGCACGCGCTGTTCCAGCCAATGGTCAATATCATGACGAGCAACTCCAAACATTGTGTTGATGGCGTGATAGAGGTCGGCATCTGTCCCGCCCGTCGAGAGTAAGACGCGGACGGACTCGCTTCCGCCGAGCGAATACGCATACCAACAAAGCACACCCCCGATAGTATAGAGCTCTGTGCTGTATTGCATAGGTTGGGCAAGTATAGATTGCAACGCGAGTCGCTTGCCTAAGCGGACGGAGTCCTGTAAATCACGAACAAGTTTATCGAATGAATCTCCAAGCGAGCCGCCAAGCCATGTTGCCACACCTTCGCGCAGCAGCGGGTGGGTGGCACTGAACTCCGAAAAAACGGCATGAACCAATTCGTGCGGATACCACGGCGTTCCGGTGCCGGAGAAGAGAATGTGGTTTTCGGGGTACGTGATGCCATACGGCGGATGCGCGAAATAATCCAACCCAATGATTCTCGCCACCTCATCGGGCGATTCGCAGACGTACAATATTGTTTCTTGCATAGTAATATCAAACAGTGAAGCAATGGAATCGCAGTACTGCGCCGCTCGGCGAGCCAACACAGGCGATACGGAAAGTTCGGGCGAGTGGACGATTCTCAATACACCGGATGTACTTCGTTTCCACTGTTTCGTGAGCACTGAAAGCGCACTTTTTAGTTTCCACGAACCGAATTCTTGTTCGGCATACACACGGTGCATCCCGAGTGGTACAATCAATCCGGTTGAATCTCTCATCGAGAATAATGTGCGAATAACGCGAAGTGCGCCGACGGGTTCTATACTTAAAATTGTAGGCGGATACTCGAGCAACATTGAGTCGTGCTGAAACACCCACACACGGGTCAGGTCGGCATCACGCATTGATTGCTTCTCTGCGCTGTTCCATTCCGTCCGTTGCTTTCGTTCGTGGGGTGCGTTATGCAGATACGAGAGCCATAATCCAAGCAGTTCACGTGTCTCGGTGTTGGATGTGTCAATGCGGTGGGTGATGCGGACATCCGGTATTTGTGAAAACAACGTTGAAACACAGAGAAGTATTGCGATGACGAAGCGCATAATCTACATCACCTGTCCTATAAACTCCTCGCTTGCATCTTGGTCTGCAGTAGAGTATCAGTTGATATTTGTAGTTATGCTATACTAACTGTGAGCGATGTTTTCCCGACGAGTTCAGCGTGGAGAGTGTCGCCTTTATGAACTTGGCTGACACCTTCGGGCGTTCCGGTAAAAATACAGTCGCCGCGCTGTAAGCCGAAGACCGACGAACAGTATGCAACAAGTTCAGCAACGCTGCGCTCCATGTGGGATGTAAAGCCGTGCTGGCGCAGTTCACCATTCACCGACAGGCATAGTTCGAGCGGTTCATCTGTGGCAACCTCACGTGCAGGAACACAAACAGAAACAGGTGCGCTGGTACGGAACGATTTTGCTACCGACCACGGCTCACCTTTCTTCTTTGCCTCTGCTTGAACATCGCGGAGCGTTGCATCAATCCCGACGGCATATCCCGCCACATAGAATAGAGCATCCACTGTATTTACATTTTCGGCATCCGCACCAATGATTACCACAAGTTCAACTTCGTGGTGCAGGTTGGATGAATAGGATGGGATAACAATTGAACCGCCATCGGGAACGTATGCAGTTGGGGGCTTGATAAACACAAGCGGGGCAGTGGGAACATCCGCTCCCATTTCGCGGGCATGAGCGGCATAGTTACGCCCGATGCAATACATTGTACCGACTGGCAGTGTTGTTCCGTCGGTGAACTGAAACTCTGGAGTAGCCATACGCACATTCAATTGATAATTGTTGCAGATACTGCAAGTTAGGTGCTGATAACAAAACAGCCCGCTCAATCAATGAACGGGCTGCAAGAATACTGATGAAGTCGGATTACCGTTTCGAGCAATCACCCGACCCGTTAATAACTTTCTTTACGTTTGTGGGATTACCGCCGTATGTAACATCACCGCTGCCGTTGATATTGACCGTCAGTGATGAAGTGCAAGTAACATCCACATCGCCGCTACCGTTGATTTTTATAGTCGAGGTTTCAGAGTTGAGATTTACCGCATTTACATCACCGCTGCCATAAATACCCACGCTAAAATTTTTTGCCGTTCCTTGAAACGCCATGTCGCTGCTTCCGTGAACATCAACGCTAAATGTTTCGCTATTGATATTCTTCACAGCCACATCGCCGCTGCCATTCACACGGACTGCTTCAATCATGGGTACTGCAATCGTAACAAGAATACCCTTTTTCGTCGAGAAACTTTTCTCGGAAGAGATGCGTAACGTACCATTCTCAACCTCAGTTTTAATCAGAGGCAGGATATTCGAATCGGTTCGGATATCCATTGTTTGCGTGCTGTTCCCTGCGGTGAGTTTTACGTCCATCGAGCCATCAACAATAACCTTTGTGAATGTTGCAACAGTGCGTTCCTCCGTTTTCAGTTCGCCGTTGCCATGCACTCCGTTCCATGATGAGTGAATGCTGTCGCATGATATAAGTGTAACGCTGAGAAGGAACAGGCAGATAAGAGTTTTCATGATGTTTTTGCGTATTGGTTTATAAGACCGCTGACTTACGGCTGGCATTGCCGGAAGTTGCAGGTACAGGAAGAATATGAAACGGACACCGTTCCTTCTGGATGGAAATGATAGTGCCAAAACACCATTCATTCAGCCGCAAGTGCTATATTGCTTTAGTTCAATGATTCGCCCGAAACAACCATATTATCCCAATACATACCCTCGGTTCACCCCGTAGGGGGTCATCTTCTTTTCTCTGCTTTGCATTGAGTTTCGGTCTTTCCCCTTATTGCAACACATCTGCTACACAGCCAGTTCATAACGCTTATTACATAATCTAACAGGTGAATAACATGATAAATATTACACTACCCGACGGCTCTGTGCGCCAGTATAATCCCGGTGTTACGGGGATGGACATCGCACTCTCAATCTCGGAAGGTCTAGCCCGCAACGCACTCGGTATCATTGTCAATGGTATGCCGTATGACCTCTCCCGTCCTGTGAATAACGATGCCTCCGTTCGCATCCTTACGTGGAACGACGATGAAGGCAAAGAGATTTTCCGGCACTCGACCGCGCACTTGATGGCGGAAGCATTGGAAGCACTGTACCCCGGAGTAAAGTTCGGTATCGGACCGCCGATTGAAAACGGTTTTTACTATGATGTGGATTTGCCGGAGGGCGTGAAACTCTCCATTGAAGACCTGCCCGCCATTGAAAGTAAAATGAAAGAACTTGTGAAGGCAAACAGCCCATTTGTACGCCGCGAAATCGCGTGGGACGATGCTGTTGCATACTTCACCGAAAAAGGCGACGAGTACAAATTAGAATTGCTCGACGGACTGAAAGGGCAGGAAGTCACGTTTTATACGCAAGGTGCATTCACGGATTTATGCCGTGGTACGCACGTTCCGGCAACTGGCGCAATCAAATACCCTAAGCTGTTATCGGTGGCTGGCGCGTACTGGCGCGGCGATTCATCGCGTCAGCAGCTAACACGGATTTACGGTACGAGCTTTCCGAAAAAAGAATTGCTTGAAGAGTATCTGAAACAGCTTGAAGAAGCCGCAAAGCGCGACCATAAAAAATTAGGTCGTGAATTAAAAATCTTCATGATTTCCC
>JAEUSO010000272.1 GCA_016788605.1 Candidatus Kapaibacterium sp.
GGACGACCCGACCATTGAACTCTCGCGTGCTGTCCTCAAACTCCAACTCTTGCGATAATTACACCAAACGATACGAACAATGCAATACAGTACAATACATAGCATCCTCCGTTTTGCACTCGCAGCAGTCATGTTGGTGTGCGGCTCGGTTAGCGTAGTAGCCCAGATTGGCAATAACAACGACGGTCGTATAGACGACCGGATGTTGGACAGCCGCGGCGACACCGTACTCACAACGCGGATGCCGAGCGAATGGCGTATCGGACCGATGCTCTCGGCAACCATGAATTATCATTTCGGTACATTGAACGTTGCGATGAATCCGGTCATACCAGGACACGGCAACTATCAACTTGAGCCGGGTGGATTTGGCGGCGGCGGTTTCGGTATCGGCTTTGTCTATGAATACGGTCTCCCGAATGAAGAATGGAACTTCTCGTTGATGTCGAACTTGCTTGATTACCGGAGCACTACAACCTACACACAGATGCCCGGCTTTGAAACCAGCCCTACACTTGCATTGGATAACAACATTATTACAAGTGTTTCGCAGTTCTACATCACCGTCATGCCACAAGCGCGCTACAATTTCCGTGAGTATCCGGGCATGTATATGCTTATGGGCTTGGATATTGACTTTGGTGCATATTCAACGATGACCCGTCTGAACACATACTATGAAGACGAGCGCGTTGATATTCAACGCGAAATCAACTTCAATATCAACCCTTTGCGTGTTGGTGTGAATATCGGTCTTGGTTATGACATCTTTGCTGGATTGGTGAAGGACTATCGCATGACACTGTCTCCGTTTGTCCTGCTACATGCCGGCTCGCCCTACTACACTAAAAACGGATCAACATGGAATGGCATGGTAGCCCGTGCAGGTCTTGCCTTAAAATTCGGCGAGGATATCATCACAGACACATTGCTTCGCCGCGACCCCAACGCGGGTGACGCCCAGCCCGTTGTTGCATCTATGAAAGATGATAAGCTGAATGTGGTTATGCCCGAAAGTAAAGGGATGTTCATCGCAATGTTGATTCCCAATATGACCAGTGCGGACTTAAACCTGCCTGATTATACAAAGACAGTGAACTCTGACAAAACGCCCGCGGCGGCAGGCAGCAATGCAGGCAGTGCAATAAAAGTTACCGCTAACAAAGTACAAACATTCAATAACTATTCCACCCCGTTTGATACATCGCTCAATGTTTCATTGCGATCATATCTGAATAATGTCGCTGATTTCTTAAAGAACAATCCCCGTGCGGAAGTCCGTATTGTTGGACATGCCGATAACTTCGGCGGCTCGCCAACCGAAACGCAACGTATCTCCGACGAACGTGCATTGCAAGTTGTACGGTACTTGGTTAGCAAAGGCATTTCACGCGACAGGTTGCTTGCATCCGGTCTTGGTGCACGTAAGCCGGTTCAGGATAACCGGAAGGCAGCAGGTCGCACTGCAAACAGGCGTGTTGAAATTACGATTGTTCAATAGTACTTGAATTACCCAGATAGATCCAGCCGGATTGATTCATTTCAGTCCGGCTTTTTTATGCCTACTCTAATTCCACTCAAAGTGCATCTGATGAAAGCGAATGTTACATTTTATGAGAGAAATGCCGATACATAGCGAGGAATACCTCATTTACTCAAGTATCCCCAATGTTCACAGCAAATTCGGTATTGAATACCAACGAAATAGAGAAGAAGGGACGTAGCTCAATCTTCAAATATCTGCCAATTGCTTTTGTGCTGGTGGCGGGAATTGCCGTCAGTATTGTGGGCAAGAATCTGTTAGATTACAAAACCGAGAGCGACCGTCAGGCGGAGTTTGATAAATCCGTCTCGTCGGTAATGAGCAGAATGGAAAATTCGCTTGGTGAGCAAGAACAAACACTGACAAACTTGAACGAGCTTTTCAAAGCAAGTGTACAAGTGGTGCGTGATGTCTTTGAGTTATACTCGACTGTTCCGGCAAAGTCCAATCCGTCCATATTGAGTATCGCGTATGCATCGAATGTAAAACAGTCGCAACTTAGCGACTTCATCTACTATAATCGCTCGGAACGCTATTACGATTACGCTATCCACCCAGCCGGTAACCGACCGGAAATGGAGCCGGTGTCGTACGTAATCCCCTACGAGAAAAACTCAAAGCTCAGTGGATTCGATTTATTAAGTAATCCTGTCTTTGCCGACCTTGTCAAGCGTGCAAGAACAAACAAAGGCATCGTCGTTTCGCCTATGTTTAACTTTCGTGGCGGTGATACAAATAGTATTGTCCTGATGATTGAAGCAGAGCGTCATAAAGAAGAATCGGCTGCAGGATCCGCCATCGGATCGGATCAAACAGATGAATCACTCTTCCAGACATCATCAAGTAAGTTCGATGGAGTGATTTTTGTTGAATTAGATGCTCAGAAGTTTTTTGCCAATACCATTGGGGATTCTGTTGGCACTGATAAAAACATTGTTTTCGACTGCCTCACTACCGACCTGATGAATAAAACCACAAAAGTGTTTTCTTCAAAGAACAGCTCATTGATTGACCCGTCTTACAAACAGATTGTCACAACCGAGAAGTCAATCGCAGTCGGTAATAGAACGTTCACACTGCGTTTTGCAAATGCGCCGGGTTTCGGTTCGGGTATGCAAGCATACATGGGCTGGGCGGTCTTCGGAGCGGGAATTCTTAGTACGCTGTTGTTCAGTGGATTTCTGCTATCAGTCATCACAAGTAAACAGCGTGCGCTTGCCCTTGCCAACCGCATTACAGCGAGCAACCGTCGTATTCTCGAATCATCGAATGATATGATTGCTGTGTTTGATATGAGCGGTGTTATTAAAGCCATCAATCCTGCTGTAAATGATATTCTTGGATATGATGCAGCAAGCATCGAACAACATCATATCTCTGCATATCTTATTGGCGACGGCGTAAATCAAGAACTCGCTGACAAAATCAAACATGCAACAGATGAAACGGCATTCCCATATGATGTGCGAATGAAAGCGCTGAATGGTGCTTCCCGTTGGATTAGTTGGAGTTTCACTCCATCGCAAAAGGACGGTGTTATCTATGCCGTTGGGCGTGATGTGACCGAAGCAAAAATTGCAGAGCAACAAATCAAACTGAAGTCGAAACAGGTTGAACTCGCTGAACAAATCGCACTCGAGGCAAATGAGTTCAAGTCGTCGTTCCTCATGCGTCTTACAGACCACTTGCGTGATTCACTAACAGACACACTTTCGGGGCTACACCGCATTTCGTCGCAGATTGATTTCAGCGATGAGAAACAACTCAAGTTCTTGCAACTTGCCAACCACAGTTCCGACCAACTCTTTAACATCGTGAACGACTTGCTGGATGTTGCGCAAGACCGCGACGGCACAAGTGCGGATATTAAAGCATTCAGCATACACGACGGTATCCGCTCGGCAACCGACCAGCTTGCAAACGAGTTCGCCAAAGGTCAGAACATCCGCGTCATCAAAGAAGACATCCATCCCAATCTGATGATTAAAGGCGACAGCAGCTTACTTTCCGCCGCGCTTGGTCGCATCTTTGCTGTGATGAGCGAGGGAATGAGCGCGTCAATCATCACTATCAACGCAGAAGAAAACACGTATGAAAGCGTGGTCGAAATTCAGATTTTAAGTATGCAAAATGATCTTGTCGCCGAGATGATAAAGAAGTACAACGTGTGCTCGCGCAACTTGATTGACTCACTGCACGAGGACAAGGAAAACATCATGTTCCGGCTTGGGGTTGCATCGTCGCAGTTGCGTCGTATCAGTGCCACAATGAGTGTGGAAACATTAGGTAGCGACGGCAATGTTGCGCTCATCACCATCCCGATGGCAAAACAATAACATCCTTAGCAGATAAAGCATACTAACAGGCAGCCACTCGGTTGCCTGTTTTGTTTTATGCACAAGAAATGATTATTCCTCCGGCAGACGGCACCGCACCTTTCCCCTCACCCAACCCGCCACTTGCCGGAAAGCGCAGTCCGCCGCTGTCCAAGCGTTCTTGCGTTACGCTTCCAACCAATACCCTCACGTACAGACGTTCCGTGGCGCGTCTCTACAAACCGTACTCTCTCTCCACCAGTGATGGATGAGGTGATGTCTCATACCTGAACCGCAACAATAAATTGTCTTTCGTGCTTTCCGTACTCCATGCTACGTTTGTACTGTATTACGCCACTCTCTTACGTGTTCTTCACATACACAGAAAGGAGTCAGCAATGGCTCGACATAACAGCCGCCCACTTTTGATGCGGCTAACGACAACAAGAACGCAAGGTGCGTTCCTCATTTCTATTCTCTTGGCACTCGTAGCACTTACGCATACTTCCTTGGCGCAACTTCCGGGTGAGGAAATTCCGCTCGATTCAACTGCCCGCGCACGGGGCATCCTGTGGGGTGTGAGAATGAAAGCATGGGTTGGAGGTGTTCACTTCTCGCCGTCGGGGTCGTTCCTTGTTGCCACTGCCGACAGCACCTATTTTCTTGACCCAACAAACGCACGGGTCATCAAAGCGTTTCAGAAGTACGGATACACAAGCATCTCATCCGACGAGCAGTATT